>DATIQH010000228.1:0-4688 GCA_035471155.1 Nitrospiraceae bacterium
GGGCGCGTTTCATCGGTCCTAGTTCGGTCATTTCCATTTTCATCGCCGGCACGCACCCTTTTCCTTGTAAGAAGCTTTGCGCGAATCGTTGAGCCGTCGCCGGCTGCCCGGCCATGATCTGGTGCGAGAGGGGGGACTTGAACCCCCACGGTTACCCACGAGATCCTAAGTCTCGCGCGTCTGCCAGTTCCGCCACTCTCGCAGGGTGGGATATGCGGGAGTCGACTTCAGCACAATGAACAAACAACCGAAAAGACCATTTTCAGAAGGTATTTTGTACCGTTGGATGCAGTCCACTGTCAACCCATACTCCTGTGGGGGGAAAGATAGCAGCAGTCTCCAATGACGGGTATAATCAAGCAGCTTATGTCATGGATCGCCAGCATACCGATTATGAGGTACAGCGTGTGGATTGCGTGGCTCCTCTCAGTTCTGGCTTTCAGCATGATGGCCCTTCCCTCTTCTCATGTGTGGGCCTACCGGGACTATTTCACGCCGGAGCAGAAAGCGTTGCTGGACAAAGTTCAGACCCTGGGCATCGAGGCGATTGCGCTCACAGACAAGGGATCCCCTGATGCGACGCCGATTGTTGATCTGGTCGCTCGCAGGATGGGCGAATTGGGTTACGCGGTTGTGCGCGAACTCAATCAACCGCATGATGTGGTGATCAGGGTCAAATGCGAACAGCGAAAAATATGGGAAGGCACGACGGCGTCCGGTGGCGATGCGGATTTGCCCGATGCCCCGTCTCGACTATGGAAAGGCCCTGCCTGTCAGATGACGTATCTTCTCGGCAACATGAAGGTCAAATGGCAGAAAGAGGTCCGAACCGAGTTTGAAGATGCTGGACAAGCCGCACAATCGGCCAACGCGGGAGATCCGGGGGCCTATGCTATGAGCAAACTGAGGGAGGCGCTCGAAACGTACGAGTTTCCCTTGTTGCTGGCTGCCGAATGGGGTCAGCCCGAGCGCCTGTTGACGGTACTCGATCGATCCGATACGCCGCAGGCCAGAAAGATCAAAATTCTCTCTCTCTTAGGCGAGATGCAAGCCGATGAGGCTCTGCCCAAGCTGAGGGAGGCGCTCAAAGACCGTGATCTGGCGAAGCAAGCGATCGGGGCAATGAGCAATCTCGGTAAAGAAGGCATTCCGCTGCTCGTCGATATCATGAACACGTCTCCGCAGCCGGAATTGCAGGCGGCGGCAGCCAAGGGGCTGGGTCAATTGGGCGGGATGCATGGCGATGCCTCCGTGGTGCCGCCGTTGCTTGTCAAACTGCAAGATGCGAAGACTGACTGGTCTGTGTTGACGGAAGTGGCATGGTCGCTCGGCAAGATTCCGGATAAGCGATCGATCCAACCGCTCTACGATCTCGACAAGAAACTGCAAGCCCTGCGCGATCCGGAGAACATCTCGTTGAAGAAACTCAAAGAAGCGGTGTTCTGGGCGATCAAACAATGCGATACGTGGGATCAGTACAGTTAGGAGGGGATGAAGGCTGATGATCTTCTGTGCTCGTGCAACGCGCGGTCGCAGAAGGATGAGACGGGTAGCCTGGCCGTCCTCCTGCTCGCGGAACGCGCACGATAAAAATGTGCTCGTTCGACGCGCGCAATCGAGGATCGACCAGGCTACCCTTGAAAGAAGTAGAGGATTGGGATAACGCGCGCAGTCGAGAGCAACCTTGGCCGCTCCCTAATCCTCTCCTCAGCTGAAGTCCCCGGTTTGCGGTCTATATTTCAAGATCGAGCGCCTAGCTTCCAGTTCACACTGTTGGAATATTCCGCTTCCTCCGATAGTGGGCAGCCACTTTAATTCGATTGCCACACAGCTGCATGCTGCACCAATTGCGGGTATGATTTTTGGTCGTATCATGGAAATATAAGATGCAGACCGGATTTCCGCATTTCTTGACCAAAGACAACTTGCCTGAACAGAGCAAGTCGCTTGCCGCTTCGGCGAGTGGGGCTAGCACGCTATCCTTCTGCGAGGCCTGCGACCGAAATCGCCGCTCAAAGTGTCCCTTTGTGTAAACAAGTTGTGAGAAACCAGGACATCGGGACAGAATCTGGTTGATGAATGCTGTCGCCGAGTTAGGAATGGACTTGTGGGCAACGATTCGGGCAACCATTTCGCTCAACGCTCTACGGAACATGACCCCTTGCTTAAACAGCTGCTCCTGATCCTTGCGACTCCACTGTGTCATGACAGTAACGGCTTGGGTTTTATCCATCATACGTGTCTGAACCAGCCAAGCGACGAGATCCTCGTATCCGCCTAACAGGTCTGTCGGATTTCCCTGCACGATCATCCGTGTGTTGATGAAATCCAGGCACGGATGATTGCCCACAAACAGGAATGGTTGCCGTAATTGCGCTCGACCCGTTGTCACGCGCTCCCCCTCTTTGATCCTACTCCGGCAAAATGATACTTGACAGGTTAGTCTTTCAAGGGTATAACCGTCAAAGTATAGTTTAGATGGTTAATCATTCAAGCTGCCAAGGAGCAAACGATCTGAGCCGCCAAGTGTATTTCCAGAGACGGCTTACACCCAGCACCAACAACCCCATCCGAGGAGGACCCATGAAAACCGCGATCATCATTATGTCCGACCCAAAGAGTGGCTCAGAGGAAGCGCTTGGACGAGTCTTTAATGCTCTGGCCCTCGCGTCCGAATGTAAGCAGAAAGGTGATGAAGTTGCCGTGGCCTTCAATGGGACCGGAACGCGGTGGCCTGCTGAACTCACAAAGCTGTCGCATCCGGCCAACGGTCTCTATAATTCGATTCGCGATGTCGTGCAAGGCGTCTCGTGCGGCTGTGCGGAAGTCTTCGGGGCAACGGAGAGCGTCAAGTCCTGCGGGGTGCCGATGGTGAAAGACCATGCGCTGGCTGGAACTGCGGGGCTCTTGAGCCTCCGACGTTACGTGGCAGAGGGATGGAATACGATCGTGTTCTGAGTGAATTCCCAGGAGGCGGCCGGTAGGCTGCCTCCTGATCAATCTGGAGTTGAAGGCCTACAGAGGGAAGCGATGGCAGCAAAATATCTCGATCTGACGTTTACAGACGCGGTGTGCCGTGCCCAGGCCGAGTATTACGGGAGAGTGGGTAAGGTCGTGGGCGCTCCCGAACGAGATTCCCTGAGCCGAGCAGAAGCCGAGTTTATTGCAGCCCGGGACAGCTTCTATCTGGGTTCAATCAGCGAAAGCGAATGGCCGTACATTCAGCATCGTGGCGGGCCTCAAGGATTTTTGCGAGTGATCAACGAGACGACGCTGGCCTTCGCCGACTACAAGGGGAATCGACAGTTGCTCACGACCGGCAATGTCTCAGTGAACGACCGTGTGGCGCTGTTTCTCATGGACTACAAGAACCGAGCGCGCTTGAAGATTCTTGGTCATGCCCGCGTCGAGGATGCCCGGGCTCATCCAGAACTTGTTGCGCAGCTCGCTGATCCAAAGATGCAATCGGTGGTGGAGCGGCTGGTCTTCATCGACGTCGTCTCATTCGACTGGAACTGCCCGAAATACATCACGCCTCGATACTCGGCAGAAGAGGTCGAAGAGTATGTGGGTCCGTTGAAGATGCGAATTGCTGAATTGGAGGCCCAGCTTCACAAGATGAAGTCGTGAGGGCTTTCTGTCATTGAGCGCCTTCCTCCGCTGCGAATCTACCTACAAGTAAACGTGAGCGGGGCTGTGCTCTGATACGGTCTCGCAATTCGCCCGAAACAAGAGGGGAGTAACCAGGGCCCTCCCTGCTCACAGAACCGAGGAGGGAATGGAGCCTGATGATCTCCTGTGCTCGCGCAACGCGCGGTCGCGGACTCCCCTCGCTCGGGCGAATGGCACGTCCCGGCGTGCCGGTGGGTTGGGCGGGCGATAATGTTGCGCGCAGTGGAAGATCAGTCAGCGCCCACCTCCGGGGAGAAAACGAGCAAGCTTGGAGGGAGCATATATATCGCTCGATGCTCGCAGACGAGGACAACCTCACACCCATGTTGGTCCTCCCGAGACGCGCGCCCTGGGAAGGGCCTCGTTCGACGGCCACACGTAGACCAACGTGGCCTTCCCTGTTTCTTCAACTCCTTCATTCGCCATCATAAGCCACGCGTTTGCAGGAACTATCCGTCAAAAGAAAGGGGCTCCTCCCTATGGGAAGAGCCCCTTCTTTGTTGTAGGCAGAGGAAGAAACGAAGCGTACCCCTGCTGCTACTTGACGATCACCTCAACGCGGCGGTTCTTGGCGCGTCCCGCTGCCGTGTTGTTGTTGGCGATCGGATTGCTGTCCCCGTGGCCTTCTGCCGAGAGGTTGCTGCTCACGCCGCCGTCCCGCAATGCTTGAGCAGCACTGTTGGCGCGAGCGTCCGAGAGTTCCTTGTTGGTGGGGAATTTCTTCTGCAGCGGACCCTTGATTGCCACGTTGTCGGTATATCCGGCGACATGCACCTGCTTTTCCGGAAAATCTTTCAGGACGCCGCCGACACGCTTCAACGCATCGGTTCCGCCCGCCTTCAGCTGGTCTTGTCCCGAATCATACAGCAGGCTGGAGGCCAGATTGATTGTGAGCGCATCGCCGGATTGTTGGACCGACACCGTGCCCTTTGACATCTCTGGTTGCAGAGCCTTTATCAGATCCCTTTCAGCTTTTGCGAGACTGCCCGTGCTCTGATCCAGCTGGCTTCGTAGAT
>DATIQH010000229.1:0-9581 GCA_035471155.1 Nitrospiraceae bacterium
TTGCAAACCATCAACTCTACAGAAAATTCAGCCCTCTTCGTGGCTCCACTGCTCAAGGGACAGCCGGGTGCACTCGCCCATTGCTCTGGTGAGAGATCTTCGCCTGTCTTCTGCGGCGATGGGTCTTGAAGAAATTCAGTGGCTTTCCTGTACCCGACGGACTTAGCTGCCTGTCCACATTTTAAGCGGGGCAGCACACTTCTTTTTCCAACCCTTCCAGCACCATCTCCCCTGGCGCATACTTCCGATACCACCAACACCAGCCGTCTTTGACGAGTGTGTGGTTGACGTGGGTGCCACCTAATGCGCCAAATCGTAGCGTACGGCATGGAGTAATTCATTCATGTCAAAGGGCTTTTGAAATGTCTGACGCGCACCTAATAGGTTGGCCTTGTCTAGCGTCCCCGCACTCTCTAGCTCGCCAGTCATGGCGATGACTTTCACGTTGAGAAAGCTTCGGGTCAGCTCCAACATCAGTTCAAGACCGTTCATCTCAGGCATGAGGATATCTGTGATGATTAAGTCCGCTGATTTCTCTCGATACAACTCAAGTCCAAGACGACCATTCGAGGCCGCAAGCACTTCGTGGCCGGCGCCTCTGAGAACGAGACGAAGCACAGTGCGCATTGATTCTTGATCATCGATGACGAGTATTCTTGCCATGGGAGTATCTCCTCACCCACCCGTCCGTGCCTACGTGGGTCATTGTATGGTACCTCTAGAAATAAGCAGCACGCCGATGACTCCAATGGAGCCAAGTTACGTCAGGCTGCTCGCCTGATGAAGGACTCCTCTCCAAGATGGACTTCGCCATCCTGATAGTCCGACTCACCACTTGAAGTCACCAACGCTTTCTCCTGGCGGGCCAGGCGATGCTGCTCGATCACGGAGTCGTGGACATGACCGCAATTTACACATCGTCGGCTCGTCGCCCACATCTCTCCATAAGCGCCATCCATGTCTAGCACTTGGTCTTCTACCATGAGACCCTGGCAACGTGAGCAATTCATGATGAACCTCCTTGGACTGGGCCGTGGGACTCGTCGCATGGACAAAGGATAGCGTGCGCCATGGCCAGCGAGAGACCTAAAGGAAGTACCTCGGAGGTAGTGTTGGTTAACTTAGGACCAGGAGGGGTACATGATGGAGTACTGCATTGGGAATCGGTGATAGGGACGAAGTGTAAAGAATATAGGGGCGTCGCCAGGAGGCGTATTGTAGGAGGGGCCGCGTTGGAGGTTCACCGCTGTGCTCGGATTTGGAGAAAGTCTTGATGGACTGAGAGTCGATGGGTGCCGTCAGTGGTGACAAAGTGTTTTGCGACATAGGCTTCCAGGTCGCGCCGAGCCGGCGGTTGGCTGATCGGCAGGAGATTGAGCATAAATTCGGCGACGGTGTAGGCTGCGGCGGGCTCTGCGGTCTCCACATGGGCGAGATCGAGAGTCGTGGTGACGTCGTAGCGGTTGCCGTGTTTGGCGCGGAAGGAGTCGCCGAGACTGCCGAGGTCGAACCGGTGGCCGAAGAAATGTTCTAGCATGGTCATGCAGGCGGTGCTGCGGTTCTGGAGCACGACGACAGTGACGCCGGTGGGCGACATCCAAGAGACGAGCCGTTCGAGGTGCGCGAGCCACTCCTCAGCCGGAATGTAATAGAGGGTGTGGGAACAAAGGACAAAATCGCCCTGCGCCTCTGGACTGGCGGCTAAAATCGATGTGGAGATGGCGTCGACCTGCGGGATGGCACGCTGGAGCTGGGTCAACAGATACGTGTTCGGTTCAATCGCAATGGTACGGTCGAAGGCCCGGGCGAAGGTGCGGGTGAGTTCCCCGTTGCCGGCTCCGGCGTCGATGAAAACGTTTCGTGCGGGCAAGTCGTCCACCAGTTTTTGCAACAACCGCTTCGCATTGCGCTTCTGGTCGGTGTGGTCGAGAAAGACTTGAAAGGCGCGCTTGTAATCCTCACCCTGTGAGTCAAAGACGCGAATAGGTTCCGGTTGTGTCACGGTGGGTGTCCTGTTGAGCGTCGAATGGCTATGTCAGCCCGGTGGTGGCACAGCAGGATACCTCTTTCCCCGCGAGAAAGCATTCAGACTTCCGAGAGCAAACGACCACCATGGAACCATTCGTGTCGATCTCAGCAGTCAATTGTATACAGAATTGAAGGCGCGGCGAGAGGTCCGGGAATTAGGAGCCATGGCCAACGGGCAGGCCTTGAGGCTTGATGAGCTGGTCTTTCTGTCTCCGATGGGCTTTCGCTGGGACGAACACAATCTCGCCAAGCTGTGGGATAAGACCTTGAAGGCTTCAGGTGTTCGGAAGATCCGGCTCCACGACCTGCAGCATACATTCGCCTCTCAACTCATCGAACAGGGAGCCCACCCGAAGTACATTCAGGAACAACAAGGGCATGCCTCGATTGTTATGACGATGGATACATACGGATACTTGTTCCCAAATCGTAACCGCGGGCTGGTTGATGGGCTGGATACTGTCGAGTCTGATGGGCCAAACGCAACCCCCGCGCAACCAACCGATGGTGCTTCCCAGTCAAAGGTAGATACTCCTTCTCTAACCCCGCATGATATCGGTACTAATGTGGTGCGCCCGGAGGGACTTGAACCCCCAACCCCCAGATCCGTAGTCTGGTGCTCTATCCATTGAGCTACGGGCGCTTACCCAAGAGGTGATGAGTTATGAGTACTGAGTAGAAAGGGAAGTAGGCTGCTTAGAGATATGGGCTAAACCCAGCTTATTTCTTGAACTCAGGACCCATCACATGGAACTCGCCACTGCTGTGGCGACAGCAGTGGCGGTTATACAGGTCTCTGGGCTGGCGGGTCAAGGGATCAGAAAAATTTAGAGTACGGGCTTGCTGATCTCGGTAGAGCAGGGGCTGTCGTTACCCGCGCTGTCAAAAGCACTGACACAGAAATAGTAGGTTTTTCCGGAAGTAAGATTCGTAGCAGTGTAGGTGGTAGCAGTCCCTAAGGTGATGGGTGGGTTATAAATTCCTGATTGTGTCCCTATGTGGACTTTATAGCCAGCCAGATCTGGTTCGGTGTTCGCTGTCCAGGTTAAATTCGCGGAACCTGTTGTGGGCTGACTGAGGGTGAGAGAAATTGGGATTTGTTTGGGGGAGTTGCTGGCACCTGAGGCGGTTACGCTGATGATGGTGGAGTATGTTCCAGCGCCTAGC
Organism: Nitrospiraceae bacterium; assembly: GCA_035471155.1. Classification (GTDB taxonomy): domain Bacteria; phylum Nitrospirota; class Nitrospiria; order Nitrospirales; family Nitrospiraceae; genus Palsa-1315. The sequence goes on from DATIQH010000229.1 coordinate 3,196, forward strand.
CCGGAGATGCCCACACTGGCGCTGATTTGATCGGTTTCCGTCGTTGTGGTGCCTGAAGTGATATTGAGAGCAAGCCAAGGCGCCGATTCAGCCAACGTCCAGGAAAGTGTCCCTCCGGTCGGGTTTAAGAGGTTAATCGTTTGGGCCAACGGATTCGTTCCTCCCGCTGTCCCTGAAAAGCTGAGGCTCGCCGGATTCAGAAGTATGCTGGGGGTTGTCGTTGTGGTTGTGCTTGGGGTTGCCGACGTGCTGCCGGTGGAGACGACGAACGTGACAGGAATCGTTGCCGTCTGAATTCTGTCATTCTTAGCGGTAATCGAGATGGTGAAGGAACTACTGTACGTCCCAGCCGAAAGCCCACTGGGATTCACTTGCACAGAAATTGTGTCTTTTTCTATTGAGACAGTTCCAGAGGCAGGGGAAATCATCAGCCATGATGACGTTGCCGAGGCAGTCCAGTTTTGGGGGACGAAAGCCTTCTTGGAGAAGACCACTGTTTGTGCCGGAGGACTCGATGTCCCGTCTGTAGCTGTAAATATGAGGGTGGTGGGAGTATAGGGAAAAGCCAATACTTCGCCGGCATGAAGAAGCAAGCCAAGAATTCCTGCGATGAGCCAGCCTGTGTGTTTGATCAGCGCTGTAGGTTGTCTCATGTTCAGACTCCTGCCCAACGTGATCGCGTGTATTGATAGCGCATTCGAGAATTGTGTGGCGAGATTTCCCCGGCCATTTTCTGCGAAAACACCAGCAAGGGCTATGCCAGAACATACCCATCCGACTCTTGTCTGAAAATCGCGCAAATTCAGACCTGTTTGGTCAATGTTCCACGAACTGGCTTCTGAGGCCGATTCTCATAACTGTACGGAGAATCATTCAGTCTGTGACAGATTGAACGGCGAGGTGACACGCTGTCAGACCTGGTATGCTGGGACTTATAGTGATTGATTGTTCTATGCGTCTGCCAGTCCGGAGGGCGGCACGGAATCTGGAAAAACGATGTTCAGAAATTTCCCTCTCAGGTAGGATGAGATCAGTCAGAGTACAGCATAATCTTAACCAGCATAGGCAAGCGGTGATGCAGGATCAGCAAGTTATTCGACATGAGGTTCCTGCACAGGAGAGTTCAAGAGGTCTTCCGGGTGGGGTTCGGCTGACTGTGCAATGGGTAGTCGGCTCGATACTCGCTCTCCTCATTGGATCGTGGTTGGTGTGGTGGGCAGTACATCTTCAGTGGCAATTCGCGGAAGACGAGATTCGGAGTGCCTGCCAGCGCGTGATGCCTGAGACCGTGCAGCGTTGTGTCGACACGGTGGTTATTCAACGCGGGGGGTCGAGACGATGAGTGGATGGAGTCGACGGGCATCCGTCGCGGTGCTGTGTGGGTGGTTAATGATCGCAGGTTTCGCATACGCGGTTCAGGTTGCAGCGGCGCAAGAATCCGCTACAGAATCACGTCAAAAATTCGATTTCGCGATTGGAACGTGGATCAGCACTGGTGAGACGCATTGGGAGCACAACGCATCCTCCATCGCCGGGTTGGGGAATCCGACGTCAAAGCTTACCTATAAGGACGTGGGGACGAATGTGATTGAACTCACCGGAAAGGCTTGGGTGACACCACGGTGGTTTGGCCGACTCAACGTCGGCTATGCCGGGATCGGAGGCGGCAGACTCACGGATGACGATTATGGATCAAACGGAGGACAGAGGTTGTTTTCGCGCACCAATAGCGATCTATCTGGTGACAGCATGTGGTACCTGAATGCGGACGGCGGCTTCAGAGTGCTTGAATATCCAAATCATCGTGGTTGGCTGGATGCGTTTGGAGGATTTCAGTATTGGTATACAAAGTATGAAGCGACGGGGCTGACGCAGGTGGACTGCAACAATACGGCTGTGCCTCCGTTGTTGGGCCTAACCTGTAATCCGACAGGAACAGTGACGAACCAGGGGCAGACCGTCATCACCAATACCACCAATTGGTACTCGATTCGTGCCGGGGCTTCCACGGAATATCGACTGACCCGGCGATTAAGTCTGGTGGCAACTGCGGCGTTTCTTCCGCTGACCATCATCGATAACAAGGACATTCATCATCTGAGGTCCGATCTTCAACAAAATCCGAGTATCTCAATGGAGGGATGGGGGGTTGGAGCCGATGCAGATGTTGGATTAAAGCTCATGTTGGTCACGAATGTTTTTCTCAATGTCGGCTACCGTGTCTGGTGGAACCGTGCAATTGATGGAGACGCGACGTTTCATGGTGTGAGTGGTTCCTCCGAGTTTCCTATGACCCAGTTCGAATCTTTTCGGCAGGGCCTCACGGCCGGTCTCAACTTCACATTTTAATTGAAGATCGCGGGATACGATTATCGGCGAGAACGTGACGGCAGCGTTTCGTCTTCGTACTGAACAAAGAGCCGTTTGGCTTCCGGATGGAGGTAGCTTGGATGGCCGTGCGGAATACCGACTGTGCGAAAGAGCGGTGTGAGTTTGCCGTTCGGATGGAGGTAGCCTGCGCGAAGCGGTACGGTGCGTGTGCTGTGGCGGACTAGGTGGCAAGGGGTTGGTCTAATCGAGGTGATCCACTCGGCGATATCATGCGGATTGCCGATCGAGGCTGAGAGCAAGAGCATCCGTGCTTGGCTCGGGCAGAAGATGATCGTTTCCTCCCAGACGACGCCCCGCTCCGGATCTGCGATATATTGCGACTCATCCAAAATGACCAGTCCCAACGTATCCAACCGGACGTCGATCTCACCGCTTCCAGCGTCGTAGAGCAGATTCCGCAGGATTTCCGTCGTCATGATCAGCAGGGGCGCTTGCCCGTTGTCGCGCCGATCTCCGGTCAGAATGCCGACCTGGTCTGCACCGAAAATTTTTGAAAACTCCGTATACTTGGTGTTTGAGAGGGCCTTGAGAGGCGACGTATAGATAACGGTCCGATTCTCCGCGATCGCGCGGCGGGCTGCTTCGACCGCCACATAGGTTTTTCCGCTTCCTGTGGGGACGCTCACGACCACGTCACCTTCTCTCAGTTTGGCAATGGCGTCTTCTTGCCAGGCATCCGGGACAAAGATCTTCGCTGGCGGCACTCCCAGCCCCTCCAACCAGCTGGAGAGGGTGATGGACGGTTCATGGGATTCCGCCTCAACCTGTTTGTGCGCGGTACGATGCTGCGGCAATGAGGATTTTTGTTTTCGCGCGGCAGGGGATTGAGGAGAGGGTAGTGCGGGGCGAGCCTGTTTTTCACCGATCAAGGTCATCAGGTCGGACTCGAAACCTGCGCGGTTCTCGGCGGAGTGGCGCAGCAAGACCTCGATCAAGCGGCGCTTGCCTGCGCGGAAATGTCGCTGAACACGCCCGCGCGCCAGACGGTGCAAAAGCGCAATTGGCTGTTGAGCCAGCAGGTGTTCGAGTTCTTCGGTCGTCATGGCAATTCTTCCAGCACGCCTCGGCGCAGGGCGGCGATGGCGCGTGAGGCGCTGTCTGCCAGTCCCGGGTGTGTCGCCTTGAGCGTGTGCATCTGTGACAGGAATTCCAAGGTGCGCGCTAAGAGGCGATAGATATCCCCTTCAGCCATCGTGGTGCTTTTACAGAGGCCGATCCATGTGAGCCCGGGATCGCCGATCCACCGTTCCGTCACCGCGGCAATGTCGGCACGTAAGAGTGGGGGATCTTCATGCGGCGAAAGCGACACAGCCAGTTTTCTGACCTGCCCGAGCAATGAACCCAATCCAGAACTGACGCGAGGGAAAGCGCCGGGGCGATCGTCATCGTGCGCGATGCTCGACATGACGGCGGCCAGCATGGCGGGATCGGCTCCGTTGAACGCATCGGCTCTGATCAATTCTGTGATAAGCAGCGAGTGGTCGATGCGGATGAGCCTGGCCCATTCGCCGTCCTCGGTCAGATGGGCCGTCGGCGTGAGATAGCCGAACTGTTGCAGGACGTCGATCTTTTCCTGAAAACGATGCCAGAGACTCGTCCTCAACGCCTGGATCGATTTGACATGCCGATGTTGTTCCTGTCGAAGTTTGGAGGCGAGAGCATAGTCTCTCTGACAGGCGGAACGCGACGGACAGGTTGGACAGGCAAAGTCGCCAAGGGTTTGTACGATGGCGTCCGGAATCGGTTCGTCGTCTTTCGGAATCAGGATCGGAAGCTCCGGCAGCCTACCGGGCAACTCCTCCAGGTGATGGAGCAACTCCTCCACGCTTTCAGGTGTGCACCAGGGATAAACCGGCGCATCGACGCAGTCGAGGATACGGTCGGATATTTCGGTCACAGTGGAGGCGGGAGATTCGGTAATCCCTCCGCCTTCACGTAGGGCCGTGATCATCGGGCTCTTCTGTCCTTTGCTGCGATATTGCCGCAGGACGACGCCTCGGTTGCGGCCGAATCCCACCACCCGGCCGGGGGTGAGAAAATGAAAGCGCGCGGCGACTTCCGGCGGCTCATGCCTCCTGACCGGGGCTCGGTGCGATTTCTGCCGGCGGACTTGGTCGAAGGTCTGCCATTCGGTGATCCAATCGGTGCAGACACGTGGTCCGAACGGTTCCATTTGGTTGCGCAAATCGTCCAGCTTGCGTTCCAAGACCTCGGCGCGCTGGTTGAGCTGAAATTGCGCAAAACTCTTGGCAAGAATCGGCTGGATTTGATCCAGAGGATGCGCCTTCAAGAGATTCAGGACCATCGGATAGCTGATAAGGAATTGGCTGTTGATGGCTTCCGGGTGGCCGGTAAAGCCTTTCGTCAACACGTTCAGATCGATATACGGCGAGGGTGTGACGATGGCGAAGCCCACGAGATCTTTCCCGCGGCGTCCTGCGCGGCCGGCTATCTGCTGCACCTCGCCGATCGTCAAGTCTGTGAAGTCCCGCGACTTGCGAATGCTGGATTGCGTGATGATGACGGTTCGTGCGGGAAAATCGACTCCGGCAGCCAAGGTGGTTGTGGCGAAGACGGCATCGAGGCAGCCATGACGCATCAGTTCCTCAACGGCGATTTTCCACGAAGGCAGATGGCCTGCGTGATGGGCAGCCACGCCGATGCGCTGGACGGTTGGAATAAGCGGGTGTTCGGCGATGCTGGGATATTGGGCGATGACTGTTTCCAGCACGGCGGCGATGGCTTCCTGGCGAGGCGGCGGGAGGAGGATACGGCTATGGTCGAAGGCCTGCATCGCTTCATCGCAGGCGCGGCGCGACGTGAGGAACACGATGGCAGGAGTCAAATGCTTGTCGCGAAGCGCGATAATCAGATCAACCGGATGAATCGAGGGAGGCATGCAGTTTCATTCCCTTTGCAATCACGACCAAGCCTGATTCGGTGACGGTGAATCGCTGGGCATCGGCCTCTCGGTTGTATCCGATTTCCGAGTTGGGCGGGATGATGACATCTTTGTCGATAATGGCTCGTCTGATCCTGCTCTGCTCGCCGACCACGACGTTTTCCATGACAATCGATTCACGCACGTCCGCATTGTCCTGCACACGGACGTTGGGTGACAGCACGGAGTTTTGTACCCGGCCGCCGGAGAAGATGCAGCCGCCGCAGACGATGGAATCCAGAGCCACCCCCATCCTACCGCCTTGATAGTCTTGGGCAAAGACGAATTTAGCCGGTGGATATTGTCCTTGATAGGTTCGAATCGGCCAATGCTGATCGTAGAGATTGAAGAGGGGGTCCACCGCGACGAGGTCCATGTTCGCTTCCCAGTAGGCGTCCAATGTTCCGATGTCCCGCCAATACTTCACGTCCTTTTTGTTCGCGTCGACAAACTTGTAGGCGTAGACGCGACGATCTCGAATCATTTTTGGCATGATGTTTTTCCCGAAGTCGTGACTGCCGCCTTCCTGGGCGTCGGCAATCAAGTACTCGCGGAGGACGTTGGTGCGAAAAAGATAGATGCCCATCGAGCCAAAGGCATGGGTCGGATCGTGGGGGATCGACGGCGGGTGAGCCGGGCCAAAGTCGTCACACCCTGGCGCTGGCCGGCCTCTGCCAGCAGCACCGCCTCCGACCCCACCGAGCCGATCAGGATCGTGCCGGCCACGGCCTCGTCCTTCTGCAGGGTCGTTTGGGCCGCGCCGAACGAGATGGGCGTCAGCCCCGCCACCTGCGACGAATAGTGATCGTAGCGCGCCAGCGCATTCTGGCGCGTGTAGACGTTGCGCAGCGTATCCTGCGCGAACAGCATGGTGGCGCCGTCGGCGGTGGTCACGATGGGGGGTTTATCGCTCACGGCCGCGGCCGCCGAGATTTGGTCGAGCAAGACCACGCCGGCCAGGGTGGCGGCGGTGCTGGCCTGGCCCAGTGAGCCCGTGCCCAGCGAGAGGTGCAGCCGCCCGCCGGTCTCCACCGCCTGGCCCACGGTTTGCGGC
>DATIQH010000230.1:0-4697 GCA_035471155.1 Nitrospiraceae bacterium
GCCTCACTCTATGACAATCTGGGACAATCGCAAAAAGCGGAAGAGGTTCGTCGACGAGCTGAAGCGCTGCATGTAGGTTAACCCGGTCGCCTGCATTCGGATCGTCCGCTGAGGTCCCTCTTGACCACCCTACGTAACGCGCTCGTTGTCTTGCATTTATTTACAAGGGGTGGTCACGGTCTTCACAGGGGAGAATGATACAATGGTCCCTCTCTCGTCACGCCTTTCTCTCACCGCATTATCGCATTTTCTTTATCCTCCCGGTTCACGTGGCTATACTTAAGCTCTCACAGTCGCTGGCATTGTCACAGATTGCTGTTCCAGATACAAAAATTGGAATCAGCTTCGAAGAGTTCACACGAAAATGAAGGTGTCAGATGATCAAAGTCCTTCTTGTCGAAGACAATGACGTCGACGCTGAACTCACACAGGATCTTCTTTCTGAGTGGAGCATGGAGGAGTTTCAGATTACTCGGGTGAGGACGTTAACAGAGGGGTTTTCGTTTCTCAGTCGTGATCAGTTCGATGCTGTGCTCTTGGACCTGTCTCTCCCAGACGCATTCGGCCTTCCGACGGTCAGACAGGTCCATGCGATGAATCCGGCCGTCCCCGTTGTCGTCCTGAGCGGCGTAACCGATCAAAGCCTGGCCCTTCAAGCGGTGCAGCAGGGGGCGCAGGATTATCTTGTCAAAGGTCAGGGCCATCCCGAGCTGTTGGCTCGGGCCATTCGCTATGCCATTGAACGGAAACGCGCTGAAGAGCACTTGACCTACCTCGCACAGTACGATCACTTGACCGGACTGGTAAATCGCAGCCTCTTTCGCGATCGGCTGATCCAAGCGATGGCTCGAAGCAAGCGCATGAATCAATCGATCGGTCTCATGCTCCTCGATCTAGATCGATTTAAAACGGTGAACGATACCTTCGGCCATGATATGGGTGACGAACTGCTCAAAGCCGTATCCGAGCGACTCAAGGCCTGTGTGCGGGAAGTCGACACTGTGGCCCGTATGGGCGGGGATGAGTTTACGATCATTCTAGAAGGGGTCTCTTCCGAACAGAATATTCTCGCGGTGGCAAAACGCATCACGGAATCCATTGCCACACCGTTCGATTTAAAGGGGCAGCACATCTCCATCGGCATTAGCGTTGGTATTACAATCTATCCTCACGATGATTATCCTGTCGACGAGCTACTGAAGCATGCCGACACGGCCATGTATCGAGCGAAACAGCAAGGCGGCAGCGCGTTCCACCTTCACGAAACCTCTGGAACTCACTCGGCAGATCTCCTCCCGTAACGAGCGCGAATTATCGACACTGGGGAATCAAAATCTGAGACGGTGTCGTTTCTCTCCTGGCTCCACCTTTTGTGGCCGCACGCCGGACACAGATTGCCGGTGACTTTGACATCCAGCTTTGTCACCGACCAATGTCACCTAACGGCTGATCTGTGACGAGCAAGGTTCCGCGAGGATTGGGGGCAAGAATGTTTGAGGTGTCGAGTTGAGCCCGATCGGGAGTAGGATGACAGTCGGGAGTCATCACGATCCCCCAGTGCTGATTCTCGCTGCACGTATTGTCCACAAGAAGCGCTTCCGCGTGATGAAAGAGCAGGATTCCGCTTAGCATATTCTCCCGGCACCGGTTCCTGACAAGCTCCGGATGGCTCCCAGGATCTCGCACCGCAATACCAAAATGGTGGTTGGTTCGACAAACATTATCGGCGATCCTCGGCTGTGCACCGGCAAATATAAAAATCCCCGATTCCCGATTACCACAGACTTCGTTCTCGATAAATACCAGCCGCGATTGCGGGCCATAAATCACTACGCCGGACAAAATGCCCTCCATGGCGCGGCATTGCGTGACAGTACAAGAGGAGTCGAGCACGTTCATCGCGGAATGCTGATCGCTCCCCACATAGCGAAACGTGATGCCGGCAATACGACCGCTCGGGACTTGTTGGAGATAGAGAGGTCCTCCACGACGGGAAAAAATTTGCACCTCGTCTCGACTGGCCCCTACCAGGTGAATCGGTCGCCCCGTGATAAAAACTTTATCTTCATAGATTCCAGGGCGAACAAAGACCTGGTCATGCTCTCCTGCATCGAGTAGCGCCGCGCTGGGCCGTGGATACGAATCGCCGTCATTCGCGTCGACGATCAGAGTCTTTCCGCCGAGTGGATTCGTCGGAGGATCCGTCATCATATCCAATTTCCTTCACCGAGCCGTTTCCCTCTTACTGTCATGGCGTACTCCGGCGACGCTGACTCAAGCACCGGGTCGCATTATTTCGGCCACAATCAAGCAAGTCAAGTTTCTCGCAAACCGTCGACCAAAGCCGCTTTGCGAAGAGTGGGTCCAGCTATGTCACCGAGGAGGTCCAGACACAGCGCGTACAAATCTGTCGCGCAGGCGAGGGCGGTCACGTGGCAATTTCTGTCATCGAGCGACGCCAACCTTGTGGATTGTTGTTGGTTTTAGTGAGGCCGGACGCCCGCAAAGTGGCATGGCGATTGCGTTATCACGAGGGGAAGAGCGCCGAGACCTTGCCGAACAGCATGGAGGCAATACATGAAGATGGTAATGAGCCTGTTTTCAGGAGTGGTTGTGGCGCTGTTTTCTCTCAATCTCGCCGTCGCCGCCCCTTCAAATATGCAGGATTCGTCTCGACACCTCTATGATCGAGTGATGGAGGAATTTAAACACAGGGACTATGAGGCCGCTCTGGCAGGCTTTCGATTCTTTCTCGAACTCCACGGACAATCCTCGCTGGCAGCCAACGCGCAATACTGGGTAGGAGAATGTCAGTACCGATTAGGGCGCTACAAAGAAGCTCTGAAATCCTTCTACCATGTTGTATCCTACTACCCCCTCAGTCCGAAGCTTGCGGCCTCGACCTTGAAGATCGGACAAACCTACACCAGGATGAAGGATCATGAGAAAGCACGCATGATGTACGAGCGAGTGATCGATCAATACCCTGAAAGCGCTGAAGCTGAGCTGGCAAGGAAAGCCCTCGACGCGATGCCGATGCGGGATGAGGAGCCGGCCTCTCAACTGACGGGTAACAGCCTTTCCGACTAGTTTTACTTCGAGATAGATAGGGAGGTGTCAGCAATACGCAGAGCAGTCACTCGCCATTGTCGACGCCAAATAGCTGTGCCAGTTGAGAGACTGTATAGGATGTGTGGGGATTCAAAGTGGTCAACGTAATGCCGGCTGCTTGTAAGACAGACTGGATCTCCTGTCTCCGAGTGATCTCCTGTGGTTGAGGGGGAGAATCTTCCTCAACCAACACCACCTGCTCCGTAGCTTTCGTTCCTGGGTGGACTAACACAAAGTCGAGTTGCTTCAGCGCAATCTGTCTCAACACCTGTGTCCGAGCCGTTCCCTCCGCCTCGACGTTGACAACAGACCAGAGCGGAACTCTCGCGAAGACAAGGTAGTGATCCTCAACTGCCAAACGGATGAGATTGTAGAGCAAGAGATCAGTGTCGGTCAGTAACGGTTGGGGGCGTAGTGTGACTCCAGGAGGAAGAACAAAGGGTCTTTTCCCGATCGGTCTTTCGGTTAACGAATACTTCAGCCTCCACACCAGGAAAGTCAGGAGCACAATGCCGATGCCAATGAATAGGTTCTCCATGTGCCGTTATCGCTCGGGAAAGGATTCACGCCAGCGAGGCCCGTTTGGGACAATGGTGCCAAGGAGTACGGGATGGTTCGCGCCGGTCACAGCCGGGATGTTGCCCCACTGTCCAGTCACAGTTTGATAGGCCAATAGGGCGAAGGCCACAGCCTCAAAGACCTTACTGTCCCACCCCAGGGCTTCGAATGTGGTGACTGGAATCGGGGCGAAGACCGTCGCGAGATGGTTCATGATCGCACGGTTACGAACGCCACCGCCGCCCACCACCACTTCATCAATCTCACCATTGAGCCATCGTCGCGAGGTTCCCACCGCTTTGGCCGTCCACATGCTGCAGGTTGCCAGCAAATCCTCGATCGAGAGGCTGCGTTGCTGCTGGACAGTGATCAGCTCCTCGATGAGATCAGGACCGAATGCTTCACGCCCAGTCGATTTGGGCGGCCGCTTGGACAGAAAGGGATGCGCGAGCAGCTTGCCTAACAATCGTGAATCGATTTGCCCTTTCAAGGCCAGTTTTCCATCACGATCCATTAACAGCCGCCCCTCGGTCACACGCACCATAAGACTATCCAGCACCATATTGGCGGGCCCTGTGTCGAACGCCTGCACCTTGCTGAGGTGGCCCCCTTTCGGCACGTATGTCACATTGCTGATGCCTCCAAGATTCACAATCAACCGAGCGCGACGCGCATGCTTCAAGAGCAGCGCATGTGCTGCCGGCGTCAATGGCGCCCCTTGGCCACCTGCCGCAATGTCACGTGAACGGAAATTGGCCACAGTGGTAATCCCCGTTCGTTCGGCAATGACGGCCGGCTCGGCGATCTGGAGAGTGGAACGAATGGCGCCGACTCCCGGCGCATGGATGCCATGCGGAAGATGATGCAGGGTTTGGCCATGAGAGCCGATCAATGCCACATCGCTCGGTTGCAGTTTTGCCTGCCGAATGACGTGTAGCGCTGCGTTCGCAAACCATTCGCCTAGTAGCGCGTTGAGGTGACAGATCTCTGCGACCGTCCCAGAAACAGACGCGGAAAGAATGCGCTGC
>DATIQH010000231.1:0-5358 GCA_035471155.1 Nitrospiraceae bacterium
GCACAGCCCACCGATAGCGGAAGTTTCCATTCGGTAGGAATACCCAGACAACTACAGGATGCTCAAAAAGTCCAGACTTCTCACCCTCCCAGCCCCGGCGCGCCAAGACGCGCCGTTCCGCGAACAAGGCCGCAGCGAGCGAACAGGCAAGGCGTACGCTTCGGTAAGTTGAGCTTCTGAGTGATGCGAGAACGCCGCTGGCGGACTTTTTCAGCATCCTGCTACACACCCGGTTGCCGATACCGCAACGTCAGGTCGAATTCAACCAACCCATCTGGCCCCACTCGATGCTGGCCCAGCACGGGATCGTGGAATACGGCGTGATCTTGCAATGTGACCGTCAATGCCGTCACATCTTCGACCGTCACCGCTGATCCGGTCATGTGCACGACCGCGCTCCGGGGATCCAGACGTATACTTTTAATCGACACCTGTTGGGGAATCGCCGCCTCAAGAGTGGAAAGAAACTGCGTCCAGGAAAAATGCCGCTTTGTGAGCAGCTGGTTCGCCAAACTGACTTCGGTCGGCAACTGCTGCAACGAAGGCTCTGAAAAATCCATGCCTTCCTGTTGAACCTGAGCAAGGAGCTGAGCATCTTGCATCCGAACCTGATCGAGGCCTGCTTGCAGATCCTGTCGGTCGCGCAGGGTGATCAAAGTCTGCGTGACACTCCAAAGGATTGCGAGGCCTATGATCCCGCTTAGCGCAACCAGCGCCATGTGAGCAGGCGCGACATACCACCGGTATCGGCTACACAGTTCGATGTGAAAATATCGTGTCCCCCCTGGCATCATCCACACACTGTTCGCCCGCCCGGCGAACATACGAAACGAAGTCCGTCCAATCGCCATCGTCTACACCACCCCCGCCACAACAGGCAGCGTCGCCCATGACGTATTCCCGCCGTCATGAGTCCACCCCACCCGTTTGATTGCTTCCCAATCCAGTCGCTCAGTCGACAAACCGAGCTCCCTGTTCAACGCCTGTTCAATCGTTGGAAATGGGCGGTCGCCGGCAAAGATAATCTCCGTCACACTCAGGTCAGGATGATACTCTCGGCATGCACGAAGAGACGCCGCACATTCTTCGACAATGTTGTCAGTCAAGTCTCCATCAAGGTCCTCTTCATTTTCGAGACCTTCAGTGCTCAACAGCTTCGTCCGAACAAACGCCAAACGACCGGCCTGCATGACGAAGCAGGTCAACCCGCCATCCGATACACTGACCCAGAGCAAATCATGACCCAACCGCCTCCGACCACCTGCCGCTTTCAGCCAGAGATTAAACAGACGAAAACTGGTGACACCTACTTCCTGCGGAAGCAACCCAACCGATTCACAGAGCGACTCGTATTGATTCAGGATGGCTTCTTGAATCGCAACGGCAAGGACAACATGAGAACGCTCGGCTCCTATCCCATGTGAAGGGAACCCCTGCCAGACAATCTTGGCTCCAGTGAGGGGCAACAGCTGTTCCTGTCCTAGCCGCCAGCGAATCAGCGCCTCTTGCTCCTCCCGCTGCACCGGGAGTTGTTCCAGTTTCAATAGCGTCGCGCGCACCGACAGATCCGGCAACAACAACACAATCGGACGCGGAACGTCGGCCAGCCATACGTGCCCGGCGAATCGGATATCTTGACGTGGTCCCGTCAGCGAACGAAGACGACCTTCGACTGCAGGCATATCCGTCAGGTTCAGATCCATAGGGGACAGCTTGACAGACCCGGTCGGCGTCGGCGAGACAACACATCGATAGCGATACCGCCCCCGCCAAGTGCGGACAGCTTCTCCCCATGCGATGCTCTGCGCTCCAATTTTCAAGCAGTGTCGCGGACGACTGGCGGTTATCCCCCACATCGCTTACCCTTCCTCGCTGAACGTCACTCGATTGATCTCGTGCAAGGTGGTGGAGCCTTCAAGCACCTTTCTGAGCGCGGACTGCCGCAACGTGATCATGCCGCCGGTCACCGCGCGATAGCGGACCTCGGACAGGGGGCGCTCGGCAAGAATCATTTCCTTGATTTCATCGTTCAGATCCAGAAATTCCGTGATGCATTTTCGACCGCGATACCCAGTTCCGTGGCACTCCTGGCAGCCTTTGCCTTCATAAAATGGCACATCCTTATATTCCTCGTAATCGAGACCGGATTCTTCAGCCAACACGTTATCGAGCTTGACCACCACGCGACAGGCGGGACACACCATTCGAACAAGCCGCTGCGCTAACACGCAGTTCAGCGCAGCCAAGAAGTTGTAGGCATCGATCCCCATCGAAGCGAATCGCCCGATGACATCGAACACATTGTTGGCGTGCACCGTTGTCAAAACCAAATGGCCGGTGAGCGACGATTGGATGGCGATTTGCGCGGTCTCTGCATCGCGGATTTCGCCGACCATGATCTTGTCGGGGTCATGACGCAGAATGGATCGAAGCCCTCGCGCGAAGGTCAGGCCTTTCTTCTCATTCACGGGAATTTGCACAACCCCCGACAGCTGATATTCGACCGGATCTTCGATCGTAATCAACTTGTCTTCCTTGATATTCATTTCCGTAATCGCTGCGTACAGCGTCGTCGTCTTTCCACTTCCGGTCGGCCCGGTCACGAGCACCATGCCGTAGGGCCGCGTGATCGCGCGCCGAAAACGCTTCAGATCCTCCACATTGAACCCAAGTCGTTCCAACCGTAACGTCGAAACACCGGTCGTGATCGCCTCACGGTCGAGAATACGAATGACGACCGATTCACCGAACACGCTCGGAAGGATCGAGACGCGGAAATCGACGGTCTTTCGTTCCAGCCGCATCCGAAAACTTCCATCTTGCGGCACCCTCCGCTCAGCGATGTCCAGATCCGACATAACTTTCAGCCGCGAGACCAGCGGCGCATGGAGACGAATATCGAGCGGCTCCATCGCCGGAACGAGTATCCCATCGACCCGTAACTTCACCTTGGTGGCGCGATCGGCGGCTTCAATGTGAATATCGCTGGCCCGACGCTGCATGGCGCTGAGAAGGATTGAATCCAACAGTTTGACGGCAGGACTTTGGTCCTCCCCGGCCTGATCGATCGTGAGGATTTCCTCTCCCCGCTCATCTTCCTTCACCAACACGGATCGATACTCCGCCTCGAGCTCCCGAAGGGCTTGGCTGGAGCCTTCACTGCGTTCCAACGCCGCCAGAATCGCGCTTTTTGGGCTCACCACCAGATCAAACGGTCGCCCCAAAAGCAGTTCCAACTCATCCAGCGCCAGGAGATTTTGCGGATCGGGAATAGCGATAGTCAGACGACCTTGATGCTCTGCAATCGGTATGAAGGGATGCCGCTGCATGAGTTTCACCGACATGGAATCATAGAACGACTGGTTGACCCGGAACTCCGCCAAAAGATCGCAGGGCAACTCAAACTGGGCCGCCAACGCACAGGCGAGCTGATCCTCGGAGAGAATTCCTTCGCTCACCAAGGTCTGGCCGAACGCTGCCGTCACACCACCCAGTCGGCTGAGCACTTGATCAAGAGTGTGTTTCGGCAAGATCCCTTGTCGGACAAGAACATCCGCCAACGTGGGTCGCGTCACAGTCCGTGGCATAGGTTTCTACTCACCTCCAACACATGCGCGTAAATAGAATTGCGCTCTCACGACCAGCGCTACACTGCCCCAGCCATTTGAAATACCGGCAGATACATGACGATGACGATCGCACCCACTAAGACCCCCATGATCAATAGCAGCACCGGCTCGATCCATGTCGTCAATTGTGTGAGCCGAAGATCCAGATCTCCTTCGTAGAATTCAGCCACGTCATGCAACATTGTGGGCAACGATCCGGTTTCCTCTCCAACCGACAGCATTTCCACCGCCAATTTGGGGAAAACTTTGGGTCGGTCCAGGGCGGTGGCCAAGGTCACCCCTTCGCGAATTTCTGCGACCGCTCCAGCGATTCCAACTGATACATACCGATTGGAGATCGCGCCTCGCGCAATAGACAACGCGTCCACAAGCGGGGTGCCCCCGGCAAGGACCGTCGCGAGGGTGCGTGTGAGTTGAATCGTATAATGCTTCACAAAAATCGACCCCATGACCGGCAAACTCAATACCAACCGATCCACGACAACCCGTCCTGCAGGTGTCGTATAGTAGGCGCGACTTGCAAGCCCCAGAGCGGCAAGCCCCACGAGTCCAGGCACCAGATACGCTTGGCCTCCCGTGACCAAGTCAAGTAATAGTTGTGTGGCAACCGGCAGGGATTTTGACGACTCCGCATAAACCGACACAAACGTCGGCACGACATAACTCAATAGAAACCCGATGACGGCAATGCCAACCAGCACAAGAAAACCCGGATACGCCAGCGCTTTCGAGACCTTCTGGCGCAGCCCAATCATCAGTTTCAGGTAGGCAATGAACCGCTGCAGTACCTCTCCCAAGTTCCCCGATTGCTCTCCAGCTTTGATCGTCGCAATGTACAATTCTGAGAAATGAATCGGATGTTTTGCCAGCGCCTCCGAAGCCGACGCCCCGCCGCGAATATCTTGCCGAACCGTCCGCAGGGTCTGCTGAAATCCTGAATGATTGGCTCGCTCGATCAAGAGATCCCACACTCGCAACACAGGAAGGCCGGCTTTCACGAGGGCAAGCAACTCTTGATTGAATATCAAGAACTCTTGAAGCGGAAGCTTTCCAAACGCGTGCCACCCCGAACCCAAATTGATGGTGGCCGCACCTCGTCGCTGTAACCGAAACACGAGAAAGCCCTGGCTCTCCAGTTTGGCTCGGACGAGGTGCTCTTCCTCTCCCTCAACTTGTCCATCGAGAGTCGAGCCATCAGGACGGGCTACTCTGTATGCAAATACAGGCATGATCAGACGTGCACGAATGTCGAGTCGATAATCGGAACTGCCGGCTTACGGCGTCGGTGCGCCCTTGTCGGCACCACCGCCGGAAATGGGCCGATCTTCCGGCAACCATAGGGCTTGGCCAATGACAATCCTATTGTCGCGCAATTGATTGAGGGCTCGCAGTTGTTCTAGGTGGACACGATACTTCTGCGAAATGCTCCAGAGCGTATCACCTGACTTTACGGTTACATATGTAGTGGAAGGCATCGGTTGATCGCCCTCTAGCCAAGGCTTACGGTGAGCCGGCGCCGGCATCACAGCAGGAGGGATTGCTACCATCTGCGGTGTCTCCGGAAGTCCTGAGGGCTGATTTCGCTGAGCGAGAATCTGCATCGCATTCTGGCCCCTGTCTATCGCACTGCTGGACGCTAGGGGGGGTGCCTCTTGCCTATGATAAGCAGGACTCGATTTTCCTGCTCTTGAGAGCTGCTTGTGAAGCTGTTTCATCTGCCTCTGCAATT
>DATIQH010000232.1:0-7366 GCA_035471155.1 Nitrospiraceae bacterium
AAGCAAAACCGATATGGTCAACTCGGATATGTCCTGAGACGGAGGGTAGTGTCGTGGCCGTGGGGGAGTCGCTCACCTCGGATCTTGTGTCGAGAATTTCGAACACCCGTTGGGTCGCCCCCTGCGCTTCCCTGATCTGCGCGAACACGCGGGCAGCAGAACTGAAGGGACCGACCAGAATTCCGGCAAAAAGGACAAAGGCAAAGAGATCGCCGGGTGACACGCTTCCGTCGATGACCTGGCGTCCTCCATACCACAACACCGCTGCTGCCGCCGAGAAGGTGAGGAAGCTGATGACGGGAATAAACACGGCCATGACGCCAGCCTTGCGCATCGTCAATGCAAGAGTCTGTTCGACTTGCGTCGCAAACCTGGTTTCTTCGCGCTGTGTTTGGACGAAGGATTTCACGATACGGATGCCGGAGATCACTTCTTCAATCAGAGTGCTCATGGCAGCGGTATGGTCCTGAATCGAGGTCGAGAGAGATTTCAGCTTTCGGCCGAAGAGCTTGGCGACAAGGACGAGCAACGGAAGCAGAATCAGGATCAAGAGGCAGAGCCGCCAGTTCATCGTCAGCAAGAACGCGATCCCTCCGACGAAGGTCACGAGCTGTTTCGCGCTGTCGATCGGTGTTTCGGTGACGACCGACTGGATAACCGTCACATCGTTCATGAGCCGTGAGAGGAGTTCGCCGGTTCGCCGGCGCGCAAAGAAGCTCACCGATAAGGTATGGAGATGTCCAAAAAGATGCCGGCGAAAGTCGGCGATGATGCGCTGCGAAATCCATGCGGTCAGATAGCTATGGCCCATCGAACAAAATCCCTGCAGGATGACGAGTCCGAGAAAGACGGTGATCATGTCCGTCATTCTGGACTGGTCGTGCTGCACGGTAATGATGTCCCATAGAGAGCCGGCCAGCCGCAGCAGGGCCAGATTGATGGCGGCGACCCCCATGACCAGCAGACCCGCCAATACCATGCGGGACAGGTAGGGCCTCAGGAAAGGAAGAAATCGTGAAAAGGTGGACATGGTGAAGACGATCTTAGAGGAGGTGGCTACAAAAAACCAAGGAAGCGCGGCCGAAGGGGGCGTAAGCCGGCGGTGTTATCGAGAGCTACAGTTGTGCGATGGACTCGATCAGGTTCTTGTTGATAGCCACGAAGTCCGAGCGATCCTTCTCATCAATGACCACATCGGTGAGGCTGATAAAGAGACGCTGCTCTTCGTTGATCGCATCGGACACACGGTTTCGCATGGGTGGAATGAGGAAGTCGCCGACGTAGACACAGTTCACAGTCCGGATGCGGATGCGAACCTTCTTGCCTTCTGGCATGGACCCCTCCTCCCCCATCCGGCCGGGTGAAGCTAGCTTTTACGACGTTCGAACTTTTGGCGCCGGCGCAGCTTCTTGTACTTGTGCTTGCGCATTTTTTTTCGGCGTTTTTTGAGCACACTGGACATGCGTTATCTCTCCTGCAAGGGGCGCAGTGTAGAAGTTTCCACGCCAAATTGCAAGCTCACCGGTGGATTAAATCGATCATGATTGGGCTGAGAGCGAACGCCCTGGGACCACGGTGCGGCGCAGATTGACTCGCGAACTGCTTGACCTGCCTGATGCTCGTTCCTATATACTGCCATCACGATGCATTCATACAAATTCCCACTGTCTCCTGTTTTGCTCCTGCTCGGTTCACTATTGTTGATTGGCGTCGGCTGCGGGGGCAAGACGATTCAATATCCCGAAGATCACGAACGGTATCTCCGTATCGATCGAGCGGTCGAATCGCTTCGTCAAGCGTATGTGAGGAAAAATTCGTCCGATCTGGCCTCGCTCATGATGCCGATCGACCAGCTTGACAGATTGCGGGAAGAAGCGCAGAGCGATTTCGAAACGTTTAGCGCTATCACGGTGGACTTTGCGATTGAGCGCATTATGATCGATGGGGACAACGTCGATGTTTTTGTGCACTGGCAAGGGCTGTGGAAAAAAGACGCAGACGATCCAGGTCTCCGTCAGCGAGGCCATACGAAATTGCAGTGGGTCGGCACACAGTCGATTCTGTTGCGCGGGGTTCAAGGCGACGTTCCTTTCGGTATGAAGTCTCGGCAGGCCACGATCGATCCCACCCTTTCTCCCAAGAAGAAATAGTCCATGCCGTCCCGTCGATCTCATGATTCGCTACAGGCCGATTTTTTGGTCATCGGGAGCGGGGTCGCCGGTCTTCGTGCAGCGCTGGGATTGAGTCGTGTCGGACGTGTCATGGTGCTGACGAAAGGGCATCCGCTTCAGAGCAGTTCGATCCATGCCCAGGGCGGGGTCGCGGTGGCAATGAGTGAAGAAGACGATGTGTCCATCCATTTAACCGATACGCTCAAAGCGGGTCATGGGCTCTGCCGGAAGGAAGCCGTGCGGGTCCTCGTGGAAGAAGGACCTGAACGGATTCAAGAATTGATCGGGTGGGGGGCCAAGTTCGATAAAATCGGCGGCAAGTTCGCGTTCGCTCGGGAGGCTGCCCATAGCCGAAGCCGTATCCTGCGCGCACGAGGGGATGCGACAGGGAACGAGATGGTACGAGTGTTGATCGCCGAGGTGAATCGTCAAGCGCGTATTCAGCGATTGGATCATCACTTTACCGTGGACCTCGTCGTTGACGATGGGCGTTGCTGTGGGGCCATTGTGCTGGATGAAGGGTCTGGTCGCCAGATCGTGCTGCCGACTCGCGCAGTCGTGTTGACGACCGGTGGGGCCGGGCAGATTTATGCGAGGACGACCAATCCTCCGAATGCCACGGGTGATGGGATGGCCATGGCGCTGCGCGCTGGCGCGGTGCTTCAAGATATGGAGTTCGTACAATTCCACCCCACTGCACTGTATTTGCCGTCGAGTCCGCCATTCTTGCTCTCGGAAGCGATGCGTGGGGAGGGTGCGCAGCTGCGCAACAATAAGGGGGCTCTCTTCATGCAGCGGTACCACCCGATGGGAGCGTTAGCGCCGAGAGATATCGTGTCGCGAGCAATCTTGGCGGAGATGGCGGCGACGAAAGCGCGTCATGTCTATCTTGACGTCACCCATTTGGGTGCAGAGTTTGTGAAGCGGCGCTTCCCAACGATTTATGCAACCTGCCTCCGTTACGATATCGATATTACGGAGGAATGGATCCCTGTGTCTCCTAGCGCTCATTATATGATGGGCGGGGCCTGGACCGATCTGAACGGTGCGACGACGGTTCCAGGGCTCTTTGCCGCCGGGGAAGTGGCCTGTAGCGGTGTGCATGGAGCGAATCGTCTAGCAAGCAATTCCTTGCTCGAAGGATTGGTGTTCGGTGCGCGTGCGGCATCGGCAGCCGTGGCGTTTGCCGGTCGACATGAGCCGCCCACACTGTCGTCTCAGGAGGCCACGCTTCGCGCGGGTCAGTTCGGCGCGCTGGAGGATGCAGAAAAGTTGCGTAGCTCTCTCAGGCGGACGATGTGGGGGCAAGTCGGCGTCATTCGCTCGGGAGAGTCGCTTATCCGGGCTTGTGCGCAACTGTCACGGTGGGCACAACTCGTGACTCAGCCGTTTGCCAGCCGAGCTGCGCTGGAAGTGAAAAACATGGTGCAGGTGGCGCAATGCGTTGCGGAAGCGGCACTGTGGCGAGAGAACAGTGTCGGAGCCCATTACCGGTCTGATTTTCCGGAGGCCAAACGGGCTGGCTGGCAGCAGCATAGTCGTCTGTCAAGCGGGGAAGTGGTCAGCGAGGAGAAAGCTCAGAAGAAATCACGGGGCTTGCTGTTGTCGCTTCGGGGGCGTATCGGCTAACCGGACGTTCCACGATCACACCATCGCGGACGAGGAAGGTGCGGTAGTATCGGAGGACTTTTCGGACGTACTGCCTGGTTTCATCGAACGGGGGAAGCGCCTGATAGCGGTCGACAGCGGTCTCTCCGGCATTATAGGCAGCCAAGGCCAGCGGTAAATTCCCATGGAAGCGGTCGAGCAGCTGGCGTAAGTACTTGGTTCCTCCGCCCACATTATCATCCGGATCGTACATATCCCGCACATCCAGGCGCATGGCAGTCTGTGGCATCAGCTGCATGAGGCCGATCGCACCGGAGCGCGAAACTGCCCGTGGATCGAAGTCGGATTCAGCTTTGATGACGGCTCGGATCAACGCAGGATGGAGTTGATGTAGCGAAGAATGTCGACGAATGACCGGTTCGAGTTCCCGTTCGGACAAGGTGGCGTGGAATCGGCTGGATTCGATCTCAATTTTTCGATAGCGCGAATCCGATGGGACATTGGTGAGGGAGATCGAGCCGTCTCTCCCGACAAACTGATAAATTTCAGCCGCAGTCGTTGACACGAAAAAAGCCGGCGAGACGATCCCCACGATTCCCGTTGTGACGAGTCCAATGGCTGCGAGCTGCTTGAGGGGTGTCGTTAATTGAAAAAAGGTGTTGTGCATGGTTGCAACGATATCAGTCTGTCACTGGGTGTCAAGAAAATGCAGGTCTTGTGCCTGGGGGTCAGTAATAAATAGTGCGGAAAAACAATGGGCTCTGTGGGAGTGTAGAACGACTAGGGTTCGAGAAAACGTATTCGGTTGGCAACAAATAGTCTGTGGAGTTCCTGAGTGAAAGTCCCTGGTGTTCCATTCCCCACCTGGTTCCCGTCCACCATGGTGACGGGCATCACTTCCATACTCGTGTTGGTGAGAAAACACTCATCCGCCTTATGGATTTCCTCGATTCCGAAATGTCCTTCGTCGATGGGGATCCGCGCTTCTCGAGCGAGGCTGAGTACAATGTCGCGCGTGATTCCGTCAAGCAGCCCGCAGGCAAGTGCCGGGGTGCAGAGCCGTCCGGTTTGGACGAAAAAGAGATTACTGACAGTGCATTCCGTCAAATACGATTCCCAATTGAGGAGAATACTGTCGAAGGCGCCGGCCGCGATCGCTTCCCGCTTGGCGAGGATATTATTTAAAAAGTTTGTGGCCTTGATCTGGGGCGAAAGAGCGCTTGGCAGGTTCCGTCTCGTTTTGGCAACGATCAGGCTCACGCCGATGCGATATTGTTCGGGTGTAGGGGGGCGGAGGGGTTTGGCCATGATAACGACAGTGGGGGTAGGACACAGGGCTGGATCGAGACCAATGTCTCCGGTTCCACGTGAAATCGTAATTCTCAGATAGGCGTCTTGCTGCGCATTGCCGATGTTATTTCGTGCCATCAATTCGTGAAGGAGATCCGGCCACGTGAGCTCGGGAATGGGGATCGTCAGGCCGATGGCGTCCGCAGACCGTCGAAGCCGGGCAAGATGCTGGTCCCGCATGAATATTCGGCTTCCGTAGGAGCGAATCGTTTCGTAGACGCCGTCGCCGTATAGGAATCCATGGTCGAAGACAGAGATGACCGCCTCCTCATCCTTTACAAACCGATCGTTGAGGTAAATCCACATCGTGAGATCTATTGCAGCGCGCTGAAGAACGCCTGGGCCTTCTGGAGTGTTTCCTCATATTCCTTGACCGGATCGGAGTCGGCGACAATCCCGGCGCCGACCTGCAAGTATCCCTTCCCTCTGCACCACACCAAAGTTCGAATCACGATATTGAAGTCGAGGTTGCCGTGCCAGCCGATGTACCCGAATGATCCGGTATAGGGGCCTCGGCGTACCGGCTCCAGTTCCTCAATAATTTCCATGCAGCGGATCTTCGGCACACCCGTGATGGTGCCTCCGGGAAATAATGCCTGAATCAGGTTGAAGGGTGTAGCCTCAGGCCTCAAGGCGCCGCTGATATTGGAGACGATGTGGCTGACGTGGGAGTACTGCTCAATGGTCATGAATTCATCGACCTGTACGCTGCCGAATTGACAGACGCGACCCAGGTCGTTCCGTTCAAGATCGACGAGCATAAGGTGTTCTGAGCGCTCTTTTTCATTCGCGAGTAATTCGGCGGTGAGCCGTTGATCGTCACGGGCATCCAGCCCGCGCGGTCTGGTTCCGGCAATCGGGCGCGTGTCCGCCTGCCGGTCTTGCAGGCGAACTAACCGTTCGGGCGAGGAACTGACCAGTGTGACGTCGTCGAAGTGCATGAGTCCTGAGAATGGCGAGGGGTTCACGGTTTGGAGACGTCGATAGAGCTCCTGCTCGTAGGGCTGTCGGTCTGTGCCATCGATATATGTGCTGGGCGGTTGCAGGGTAAATCGATGCGACAGGTTGGCTTGGTAGATGTCACCTGCCGCAATATATTCCTGGCAGCGCCGGACCCGATCTAGGTATGTGTTCCGAGGTTGGTCTGGGTGAAACATCATCTGATCGAGGGACGGAACATGTGTGAGGGGGGCGGGCCTTCCGCTCAATCTGGCTTCCCACTCGGCCAGCCGATCTAAGCCTTCGCGATAGAGCTTCTCTCTGGGCTCTCCGAGAAACCGTTCCATGGGCGGACAAAAAATGATCTGGAGACGATCGGATTGATGATCGACGACGGCGACGATGTCGTATAGACCGAATTGCAGATAAGGCAGCTGCAGATCGTCTTTGGCCATGGACGGAAGCGTTTCGAATTCACGCACGAGGTCGTAGCTGAGGTATCCGACGGCTCCGCCCCAAAAATGGGGCAATCCTGGAAGAGGTTCTATTTGGGGCGCAGCGAATAGGCGGTAGAGGCTTCCGAATGGATCATGCGAGAAGTATTCATGCCCTTCACGGGTACGGAGGGTGGCCTGTCCTCGTCGCCCGGTCAACACGGAAAAGGGGTCGCTTCCTAGAAAGGAAAGATGATTTCCACTGTCGGTGCCTCTCCCGCTGTCGAGTAGGAAGGATGGCTGAGAGGGAGATGCAATTAGACGATATAACTCGAAGGGTGTCTTCCCTTGTCCTTCCACCTTGAGGACCAGGGGCTGTGGAGGCCCACCAAGAAACGATGGTTGGGAAAAACGAGTCATGGGTGAATGAGTATCGCTCTACAACATGTGGACGGCATTCACTATACCCCACCGGTTCGGCTGTGTCACAGCGTATGGTCGGCTTGACAATTTCACAGTGATTCTGCTTGAATTGCGCGCCCGCCATCGGCAGAGTCTTTGCGTTATGTGCTGCATTGCCTCTCCTCCGTGGGTATGACATGCCCCCTTCACAAGATCCATTGTACGCCGGGCTTGGCCAAGCGGTCCGGATCGCAACAGATCTGGTCGCTGCGCTGATTGTTGGAGGAGGGTTGGGGTGGGTGTGCGATACATACCTTTTTAATTCTTCCCCCTGGGGGATGGTCGTCGGTCTTGTGTTGGGGGCTGTGGCTGGGGTCAGGAATGCGTATCGGTCGATGCAGCGGTGGCCGAAGACGTAACAATTTTCACTAGACGAAACATATAAGCACCATGGAAGAAAGC
>DATIQH010000233.1:0-8194 GCA_035471155.1 Nitrospiraceae bacterium
AGGCGCAGGCCGGCCGCGCGCCAGGCATCGAGTACGGCCAGGCCATCCATGCCCGGCAGGCCGAGGTCGAGCACGGCGGCGTCATAGGCTTCGGTCTGGCATGAGACCGGCCCTTTCAAATCATTCTTTGAGTTTTGCCGCCGCGTCGACCTACACAAAGTGAACAAGCGCATGCTCGAAGGATTGATCAAGACCGGCGCGTTCGACTCGACCGGCGCGAAACGCTCTCAATTGGCCGCGGTCCTGGATCAAGCTGTCGAGGACGGAGCGGCTGCGCAGCGTGAACGAGATCTGGGGCAGACCAACATTTTCGGCGACGAGCTGAACGGACAAGGCTCAGAGGAACATCTGGCCGCGCCGCCACTGCCAAACATTCCTGAATGGGATCAAAGCGAACGGTTGAAACACGAACGGGAGCTGACCGGCTTCTATATCTCCGCCCACCCACTGGCCCGCTACGAGGGAACTATTCAGGCGCTCGCGACGGCTTCGACCATCGGCCTGTTAGAGTTGTCGGACGGTCGAGAGGTAAAACTGTGCGGAATCATCACCACCGTCAAGAGTATGCTGACCAAAAAAGGCGACAGGATGGCCTATCTCACTCTGGAAGATCTCCAGGGCGTGGTGGAGGTTATCGTCTTTCCTGATCTCTTCAAGACCGCCGCCGACCTCGTTGTCCCGGAACGCCTAGTGCGCGTCACAGGCACGGTGGACCGGGGAGATAAAGGCATGAAGATTCGAGGGAGCAAGATCGAACCGCTGGCCGAGGTTCAAACCCAGACGATCAAGCGGGTCCATATTCGACTAACGGATCACCACGGTGTGACAGAACGATTACCGCGCCTTCGTGATGTCTTTCTGCGCCATCCAGGAAACACGGCCATCTCGCTCATTTTTCGGATGGATCCATCGCTGGAAGTGGAAACAGCTCCTCTCCCTCGCCTAACGATCACTCCCAGTGAACGCCTGGTAGCAGAGGTTGAAGAAATACTAGGCAAAGGGGCTGTTTTTCTGCTATCGTAACTCGTACTTCAGGGTAGGGCCACTATACTCCCTCCCTCAATATCGATACGCATCGACACTATGCGCGATTACCTCGAGTTTGAAAAACCGATCCGCGAGATCGAAGAAAAGATCGAGAAACTCGCGGCTGTTCCTGCCGGGAAATCGGCCCCACAGGACGAGATCCGCAAGCTGCGGATGAAGCTGGCCCAGGCCGAACATACACTCTACAACAAACTGACTCCCTGGCAGCGCACACAACTCGCCCGGCATCCCCAACGGCCCAGCACCCTCGATTACATCAGTTATCTATTCAGAGACTTTTTTGAGTTCCATGGAGACCGCTCGTTCGGCGACGACCGCGCCATCGTCGGCGGTTTTGCGCGATTCAACGAGCGCTCGATCATGGTCATCGGCCATCAAAAGGGAAAGACGCTCAAAGAGCGGATGCAAAGAAATTTTGGCATGCCGAATCCAGAAGGGTATCGAAAGGCTCTGCGCCTCATGAAGATGGCCGAGAAGTTCGGGCGCCCGATCGTGACCTTTATCGACACGCCCGGCGCGTATCCCGGCATCGGCGCAGAAGAGCGGGGCCAGGCTGAAGCCATCGCCCGCAATCTGTTTGTCATGTCCAGGCTCGCCGTCCCGATTATTTCAATCGTCATCGGTGAAGGCGGCAGCGGTGGAGCTCTCGCGTTGGGCGTCTCGGACCGCGTCCTGATGTTGGAGCATGGGGTCTATTCCGTGATTTCACCAGAAGGCTGCGCCGCCATCTTGTGGGACGATCCTGCTAAAGTTCCCGATGCCGCAGCCGCGCTGAAAATGACGGCGAAAGATTTGGTCGACCTCCGTATCGTGGACGAAGTGATTCCCGAACCACTCGGCGGCGCCCATCGAGACCTCAATGCCATCACCGATCGAGTCGCCAAGTCCCTCAGCAATCAACTCTCTCAGCTCAACGACCTCTCCCTCCCTGAATTACTGGCTCAACGAGATCAGAAATACCGATCTATCGGAGCCTTCGACGGACTGGTAGCCACTCTTCAATAAACCAAACCTCCTTCAGCCTGTCCCATGCACCCTACGCTTGGTGAGCCAATCCACTGCCCCAAGGCCGGCGGCGCGGCCAGTGGCGAAACAGGCGGTCAATAGATAACCTCCCGTCGGCGATTCCCAATCCAGCATCTCGCCGGCACAGAATACACCCGGAAGACTGCGGATCATCAACCGTGCGTCGAGCGCTTCGAACAGCACTCCGCCGGCCGTACTGATCGCTTCTTCCAACGGACGAGGCGCAATCAGTTTCACCGGCAAGGATTTAATCGCAACAGCCAATCGCGCCGGGTCTGCGAAGTCGTCTTTTGAAACCACTTCACGAAGCAACCCCGCCTTGACACCTTCGATATTGACCTGCCGCTGAAGATGCGCCGCCATCGTACGCTTGCCGCGTGGCCGCGAAAGACTTTGAGTCAGCCTCGGCACATCGCGATCGGGCGCCAAATCAAGGCGCAAGGTCGCCGTGCCCTTCGCCAGGATTTCATTGCGAAGCGCGGCGGATACTGTGTAGATCACCCCGCCTTCTACGCCGGTTTTTGTGATGACAAACTCTCCCGGATGCCAGGATTCGATACCGGTATGACTCCGCACCACGACGGCCGCAGATTTGACCGGATGCCCGGCAAACTTCGTCCGGAAATGCTCGCTCCAGTCCACATCGAAGCCACAGTTCGCCGGCTGCAATGGGGCGATCCGAACCCCGCGCTCTGCCAGCAACGGCACCCAGGACGCATCGGAGCCGAGTTTCGGCCAACTGCCCCCGCCGAGCGCGAGCACCGTCGCATCGGCCGCCACAGTGCGGTTTCCATCCGGCGTGGTGAACGATAATGTCCTCTGCTCGCCCCAGCCGGTCCACCGATGTCTGACATGGAATCGAACACCGGCCTTGCGTAACCGTCGCAGCCACGAACGTAGCAGCGGCGCGGCCTTGAGATCGGCGGGAAACACGCGCCCGGAAGAACCGACAAACGTGTCGATGCCGAGGCCATGAGCCCAGGCTGGGAGAGCCTCGGGTCCGAACGTCGCAAGGAGTGGCGCGATCTGCGCGCGCCGTGTCCCGTAGCGCAAGAGAAATTTCTCAGATGGTTCCGAGTGCGTGAGGTTCAGGCCGCCTTTCCCTGCCAGAAGAAATTTGCGGCCGACCGATGCCATGGCGTCGTAGAGATCGACCTCCGCGCCTGCGGCACTCGCCGACTCCGCGGCCATGAGTCCGGCCGGTCCTCCGCCGACAATGGCAACCTTCATTTGTATCTCGATAATGTGGCTAGATGAGGAGAGAGCACTACATCGGGTCAATAGGTGTCAAGAACCCTACACGCAGAATTGAAATGGGTCAAGCGCTGGCGTGGCAAACACAAGATTTCACAGTCCAGAACAGGCTATACTCTCGCGCAACAATGGATGAAGAAGAGCCCCTACAAGTCATTGAACTTCGGATCAGTTATCGCTACGCGACCACACACCCCTGGGTGGTCCAAGCCGTTGGAGGATTCTTATCGGCCTATTTCATGGAGTATCCAGGATTTCGAGTGCAACGATATCTGGAGGAACTGGAGTCAGGCACGCACCTATGGGTGTGTGAGATACCGTCCAACATGAAAGTTCTCAGGCTCTTGAAGCGGCTGAAGGAAGATATTCCTCCCTGCTACGCCCAACAGATCGTCACCGAACCGCCCGCGCGACCTCGCTATCTTATCGATTGCCCTGAATAAGACAGGTTGATCTGGTTTATTTGGTTGATTTGGTTCATCTGGTTAGATTCACTCAACCAAGTAAACGAGGCAAACCGGATAGACTGGAGATCAATGTGATGGTTACGGGGGATCAGCTCTTGAAACCGTGAGGATTGCCACTCTGCCAGCGCCAGGCATCGGCGCACATCGCGTCAATCCCATGCTCCGCGCGCCAGCCCAATAACTCAAACGCCCGTTGGGGATCGGCATAGCAAGAGGCAATGTCGCCGGGGCGCCTGGGCGCAATCTTGTACGGCACTGATCGCCCGCTTGCCTGCTCAAATGCCCGCACGATATCCAACACGCTATACCCTGTGCCAGTGCCCAGATTCACGGTCAGACACTCGGCCTTCTCCTCTAGTCGCTCCAGAGCCTTCAGTGCCTTAAGATGACCCCCTGCTAAATCCACCACATGAATGTAATCACGCACTCCTGTCCCATCCGGAGTGGAGTAATCGTTGCCCCACACGTTGAGAGATGCACGTCGCCCCACTGCCACCTGGGCCACGAAGGGCAGTAAATTATTGGGGATACCCTGAGGGTCTTCCCCAATCAAGCCGCTGGCATGGGCGCCCGCCGGGTTGAAATAACGCAAAATGCCGATCTTCCATGAGGGGTCGCTGCGGTGCAGATCGCGCAAGATCTCCTCAATCATCAGCTTCGAGCGGCCATAGGGATTGGTGGCGGAGAGCGGGTGATCTTCAGTGAGCGGCAACCGAATCGGGTCGCCATACACAGTGCAGGAGGAGCTGAACACCAGGGTTTTTACCCCGCACTCGCCCATCGCCTCCAGCAGGCGCAGGGTGCCGACCACATTGTTGTCGTAGTATGCCAGGGGCTGAGCAACCGACTCCCCCACTGCTTTGAGGCCGGCGAAGTGGATCACCGAACAGGCCCCGCTCTCGCGCAAAGCCTTTACGACGGCCGTACGGTCGCGGATGTCGCCTCGCACCAGCCACGGCTTTTTCCCGGTAATACGTTCTACCCGCGCCAATGCCTCAGGGTGGCTATTGGAGAAGTTGTCGAACACCGTGACATCATACCCTGCCTCAAGCAACTCCACGCAGGTATGCGACCCGATATAGCCGGCGCCGCCGGTGACAAAAATCATGTATCCTTGCCTCAGTGAGAGATGACACCAGCCTATCCAGGTGAATGCATAACGTCAAGAAACGAACGGGAACAGGTTATTTGTTTTATCTGGCTAGTTTCGCTCAACCAAACAAACGAGACAAACCAAACAGGCCAAATACCGGTTTGCCTATTAGACCTCAGACTTCTCTGATGCTGGAGGAGTGGAAGTGCCGGAGAATTTCTTCTGGAGAAGTTTTCGTCCGAGGATCGTAATCCCCAGTGCGAGACCGAGCGAGAGCGGAACGAACAATGCCGAGGCAATATCCGCATTGGGCAGCCATCCCACCTCATGAAGGCCCTTGAAGATATAGGCCATGAGCCCGCTGAGATAATAGGCAATCACAATGACCGACAAGCCTTCGACTGTGTACTGGAGGATGGCCTGGCTCTTCGTGGTCCTGTCGACACTGGCTAAGAGCGTCAGGTTTTGGGATTGCAGCATGAGATCCACGCGGGCACGAAGGATGGAAATGATACCTTCAAAACCGCTGCGGAGAGTGTCGATCCGCTTCAACAGTTGTTGATAGCCCTCCGCGACTCCGGTGATCCCACTGAGGACATAATCGGATATCGGGCGGTACAGGGGAAGTGTCCGTTCGTCGAGTGCCTCCAACGTCCGATGCACGATCTTGTCGTAGGGAACAGAAGCTGAGAGCTCAAAGTGCAGCCTTCCAGCTAACCGAGTGGTTTTCAACAAGTCTTGTGTCAGCCCATTGAGCCAACGCTGGAGAGTCATGGCATCGGCATGACCGATATGCCCGCTGATGATTTCACGCTGCTTTAAGTGCACCTGCTCAAACTTATACGCTTGATCGACGGCAGCCGAAAACAACGGTTTCTGCATGAGCAACAAGTGATAGTACGTTTCGATTCGGACTATGGCATCGACAATATCTTTCAGGTGAGACTTGCTGGACCTTTCAGACCCGACACTCACCCAGTAGCGCTCGCCTCCATGGTCATCCGGTGTAAAGCTGGTCACCAATGAGGTCTCCTCATCGAGAATCCGGCTCCCATACATGACGGGTCCAGGAAACAGCGGGCGCAATGCCTCGCTGCTTGGCAAAGGTTCAGCCATCAGCACGATGTCTAAACGGCATACCTCCACTCCGTGCGGCGTGACAGGAAAGCGATAGTCAGGAAAAGTCAGCGGGCCAAAAGTGACTCTCCCGGCCTGAGGGGAGGGAATATGCCAGACTTGATAGCTGTAGTACTCCGTGTGCGCTTGCCAGATCATGATGAGTTGATCGCCATTCGCCGCCTTCTTGACCCCGGCGCCAAATGTGTCATGGATGATGATCGCGTCATCGGGAACCTTGAACGCATCGAGGAGAAACTTGAATTCGTCCCGACTCACCGGCCGCTGTAATGGCGGGTCGCTCATGCGAACCGCTTTATAGTGCACGTGTGCAGGGGTTTGCAGATGCTCGGACCAGAGCATTTGCGGCTGCTCATGCAGCTTTCGAATAAGCTCGCCTGTCTCCGGCTTGATATGATCGGGTTCCGTCATACGATGAACCTATGAAGTGACAATGGGGGACAGAAAGCGCTGCCAGGCTACTGTCTTGACGGCAAAGCTGTCAACAGATTGTCAGTCGAATATACAAAGAAGGTGGCATGACTCGACGTAACGCGGCGTTTTGTTAGGACACCGTGACTGCGAATTCCGTCCGACAGCGTGCGGCATTAAGTAAAGTGGTGGCTCGGTAAGGAGACTGGCCTACGGGAACCGGATCGACGACACCTGACGAGATAAGACGAGAGTCACATAAGAAGACCTCTGACCAGCGGTCGATACCCTGGCAACGGAACAGCCCCTTCTTATCTCACCAAGCCCAGAACATCGGACTCGCGGACGAGAACGAGTTCCTTGCCGTCCAGCTCGACATCGGTCGTTCCATACTTCTCGTAAAGAACCCGATCGCCTGGTTTAAGGACCGTGGGCTTGAAGATCTTTTTCTCTTGTTCCTCCTTTCTTTTGGGTTTACTACCCGACTTCTTTTCCGGTGTTTCCCACCGCCCCTTCCCCACGGCCAGGACCTTACCCTCAACCGGCTTCTCCTTGGCTGTGTCTGGAATGAACAGCCCCCCGGTGGTCTTTCCCCTAGGCTCCGACGGTTCAATCAATGCCCAATCCTGTAACGGTTGAATTCCCATGATGATTCCTCCTCCTGTCGTTCACAAGCCAACGATAGGCTACGACGTTCTGCAGATGGCGTCAACTCGACGAGGGCTGGAACTCCAAGCATCATCCCCCGAGCAGGCGAGGCTGTTGGGGGGTGGTCTCCTCTGCGCGCGTCGAACGAGCACATTCCTATCGTGCGCGTTCCGCGAGCACAGAGACTACCCTCAATGGCTCCAGGTGACCGCGGTTTTCCTGTTCGTCTTCGTCATCCAGCTCGTCGTCTACGGTTTCCACGAGCTGACCGAGGCCAACATCGGCATCCCGAACTCCGAGGCGCTGCATTGGGCCACGGAACCGTACGGGCCCGACGGGATGTACGGCCAGTACCTGACGTACCTGCTGGTCGCGCTGCCGCTCGGGTGGCTGCTCGTCTCGAATCTCTTCACGCGCCGGCCGCAGCAGTCGGTGATGGGGTAGCGACGCCGGCGCTCGGGGGCTCGCGGGTCAGGCTTCGGGCGTCAGGCTTCGGGCGTCAGGCCTCGGGCTTCAGGCATCGGGCCTCGGGCATCAGGCTTCAGGCTTCCGGCTTCCGGCATTGGCGAAACACTCGGTTGCGCTCCAGTCTTAGTAAATGTAAGACTGATTGCCATGCTGCTGTCAGGACTCGAAGACCTCATCCTCGACCTTCTCGCCGCACGCGAGGACACCTACGGTCTCGACCTGGTCGCGGCGTCGCGAGGCCGGCTGAAGCGGGGCAGCGTCTACGTCACGCTCGGCCGGATGGAGCAGAAGGGCTTCGTCTCGTCGCGGCTGGAGCCGAAGCGTCCTGGCGACGGGCCGCCGCGGCGGCTCTACAAGATCACGGCCCTGGGCGCGCGCGCGCGGCAGGCGATGGCACTGATGCAGGCGCCGGCCCGCAGCGGGGCCAGTGACGGGTGATGCACTTCGTCCTGCGCCTGCTCGCGCGCCTCCCGGTCGGTCCCGTCTCCCGCCGCGCGCTCGACGAACTCGCGGCCGACTGGCACCACGAGCGACACGCCCCGCGCGACCCGAGCCGCGCACCGCGTCCGGCGCCCCGCGCGACGCTCCGGACGCACGCGTCCGCCGGGCTTGCGCTCGCCGCCGGCGCCGCGCGCGTGGTCTT
>DATIQH010000234.1:0-3843 GCA_035471155.1 Nitrospiraceae bacterium
GAGGGAATGGGGACCATGTCTGATGAAAGGCCACGAGTGCTGATTCTGGGCGGGGGATTTGGCGGCATGTATGTCGCGTTGGAATTCGAACGAGCACTTGCGCGGGGGGCCGACTTGGACGTCACGCTCGTCAACCGCGACAACTTTTTTCTCTTCACTCCGATGCTGCACGAGGTGGCGGCGAGCGATCTCGATATCACCAATATCGTCAGCCCGGTCCGCAAGCTGTTGCGTCGCGTGACCTTCTTTCATGGAGAAGTCGAATCTATCGACCTCGTGCACAAACGAGTTGGTCTGTCGCATGGTCATGAGGAACATTGCCATTCCCTGCCGTACGACCATCTGGTGCTGGCCCTCGGTTCGACCACAAATTTTTTTAATTTGCCTGGCTTGGAAGACCGGGCGCTCACGATGAAAACGCTGGATGACGCGATTGTCCTGCGCAACCGCCTGATCGCGAATCTGGAAGAGGCGGACTTTGAATGTTCCCCGAGCACCCGTGCTCCCTTACTTAATTTCGTCGTTGCGGGGGGAGGATTCGCCGGTGTCGAAACCATCGCCGGAATGAACGACTTTCTTCGGGCGGCGGTGCGGTTCTATCCGCACCTCCGGGAGGACATGCTTCGGGTCATTCTTGTCCATCCTGGAAAGATCATTTTGCCAGAGCTCGGGGCGAAGCTGGGCGCCTACGCCCATCGAAAACTCATGGAGCGGAATGTCGAAATTCATTCAAACTGTAAAGTCACTGCCGTCACCGACCGCGACGTCATGCTCAGCGACGGCACCACGGTGACGACCAATACACTGGTCTGGACCGCCGGGACCCGCCCAAACTCCCTTTTGGACACGCTACCCTGCCGAAAGGAGCGTGGGCGGGTCCTTGTCAACGAATACCTGGAAGTTCCCGAGTGGCCTGGAGTCTGGTCCCTTGGCGACTGTGCGGTCGTACCGGATCGCAAAACCGGCAAGCCTCACCCCCCGACTGCGCAGCATGCGCTTCGCGAAGGAAAGGTCGCGGCCCAGAATATTCTGGCAGCAGTTCGAGGAGAACGGAAGAAGCCGTTCCTGTTTTCGACGTTGGGACTCCTAGCACCCATTGGGAAGCGGAGCGGCGTGGCGAACATTTTGGGCGTGAACTTTTCAGGATTCATGGCCTGGTGGCTGTGGCGGACGATCTATTTGACCACACTGCCTCGATTTGAAAAGAAGATCCGCGTGGCCTTGGACTGGTCTCTCGACGTGCTCTTTTCGAAGGATCTTGTCCAGTTCACGAACGTTCGTCCACCCCTCGTGCCGCCGACGGAAGAAAAGCCGGAAAGGCAAGCCAGTCCTGCTTTGGTCGGTGCCGGCATGGCGCAAGTGAGATAAGCGAATGAAGAACATGAGACTGTTCACCGGCTGCTGGATGACCGCTACGCTGGTTTTCTGTGCCGTTGCCACCCCCCTCTTTGCCGACAACAGAGCTGCGGTCTTGGCGGTTGAATCCATTGGAATGACGGTGTCGGATATGGACCGCTCCGTCGCGTTCTATTCAGATGTGTTGACCTTCAAGCCTGTCAGCGATGTGGAAATCGATGGGCTGGAATACGATCAACTCTGGGGTATCTTCGGCGTGCGGGTGCGAGTGGTCCGGATGCAGCTCGGCGAGCAATACCTTGAACTAATCCAGTTTCTGGCGCCGCCGGATGTGCGGCCGGTTCCAGTGCCCTCCTACAGTAATGATCTCTGGTTCCAACACATCGCCATCGTCGTGCGCGACATGAAAGCGGCTTGGGCGCATCTGAGAAGGCATCACGTTCGGCAGATTTCGCCGCGGCCCCAGACGATTCCCATTTCGAATCCCGCTGCCGCCGGCATTCAAGCGATCAAGTTTCGCGATCCAGACGGACACAATTTGGAATTGCTCTGGTTCCCGGAAGGGAAAGGCAATCCGGTCTGGCAGAGGCCGACCAACGATCTTTTCCTCGGCATCGACCATACGGCCATGACGGTGCGGAGTACAGAGAACAGCATCATGTTCTATCGCGATCGGCTCGGCATGACGGTCGGGGGCGGCACGTTGAACATGGGAGTCGAACAGGAACATCTCGATAGCCTGCCTGGTGCTAGAGCCCGGGTAACCGGCATGAGACCGGTGGCAGGTACGCCCGGCGTTGAATTTCTTGAATACGAGTCGCCGATGGCCGGTCGGCCGATGCCTGGCGATTCGCATCCGACCGACTTGTGGCATTGGCAGACAACTGTGGTGGTACCCGATGTGGAAGCGGTGGCGTTGGCCCTTCGACCGACGACCAAATTTGTTTCGCCTGCGGTTGTCACGTTGCGGGAGAAAATGTTTGGGTTTGGGAAAGGTGTTCTCGTGCGCGATCCGGATGGGCACGCGATCCTCATCGTGTCACCATGAGTGCCTGATTCCCGTTTCGCAGGAGGTCACACCCGGCGACAACCTGGATGAGCTGGTTCTGGATACCCTGTCTATGGTAGCTCGCGGAGCTTGCCTTATCTTGCGGCTTTTTCCTTCGCAGTGCTAAACTGCAGCGCTGTTTTGCATCCCCATCACGAGTCACCATGGGGTCATGCTGATGTCGTTTCCCAATCTTGAAGAGGCCCTCCGGCAGAGCGAAGAATTTTCCTCGCGTCTCATCGAAAGTAGTCGCGACTGCATCAAAGTGCTCGATCTCAAGGGGCACCTCCTTTCTCTCAATGCTCATGGAATGACCGCGTTGGAGATCTGCGACTTCGGTCCCATGATCGGTTCACCCTGGCTCGAATTCTGGCACGGCCAGGATCGGGAACAGGCGGAGGCTGCGATCGACCAGGCGCGGCAGGGTCAGGTCGGACGATTTACCGGCTACTTCCCGACGACACAGACGCATATACCCAAGTGGTGGGACGTGTCAGTGACGGCCATCCTCGACAAGGACGGCCAGCCGGAAAAATTGTTGGCGGTCTCCCGCGACGTGACGGAACTCAAACAGGCGGAACAGTTACTCCGACGATCCCACGAGCAATTGGAACAGCAGATCGCGGTTCGGACGCGCGAGATGATCCAAACCAGCACGGTGCTTCAGGAAATCGTGGAGGGCGTCGAGGCAAAGGTCGGTGAACAGTTTTTCTTCTCGCTCGTGCAGCAACTGGCAACCGCGCTCGGTGTGGATTACGCCTATATTTCCGAACTCAGCGAGGACGGCATTCGGTTTCGGTCGCGGGCTGGCTGGGGCAAGGGCAGGCCGCTTCCACAGTTTGATGTGCCGGCGCACGGCCCCTGTGAAACTGTCCTCACACGCAAATGCATCCATCATCCAGACCAACTTCGCGCGTTGTACCCCCACGTCCACCTGATTCAAGACATCGGCGTCGAAAGCTACTGCGGTGTTCCGATCGTAGATTCCTCCAACAGGGTCGTGGGACATCTGGCCATCATGGATTCCAAGCCGATGCCGGATCATTTGCGCGCAACGTCAATCCTCGGGATCTTTGCCACGAGGGCCGCTGCGGAGTTCGAGCGTCTGGGTTTCGAACGCGCCATGCGCAAGAGCGATCTGACGCTGCGAAAAATCGACGAGGGGACGGCAGCGACGACCGGCGCGGAGTTTTTCAATTCCCTGGTGAAGAGCCTGGCCGAAGCCCTGCAGACGAAGTATGCCTTTGTCTCCAAGTTCGTCGAGGGCAACCGCACCCGCGTGCGAACTCTCGCATTTTGGAAGGGCGACGGGTTTCTCGACAACTTCGAATATGACTTACCCCACACGCCGTGCGAACGAGTGTTGGCGGGAGAAGTGTGCCTCTTCCCTGAGAAGGTCCAGGACCTATTCCCAGAGCATCGGGAGGATCTTGCCAAGT
>DATIQH010000235.1:0-2724 GCA_035471155.1 Nitrospiraceae bacterium
GGGCTGAGCGGGTTCCTGCTGGGCGCGCTGTTCCTGCTCACGGGCCGAAACCTCGTGGTGCCGATCGTGGCGCACGGTCTGCTTCCAGCGTCGATGCAGGAAGCAGTAGATGCGACAGGGGTTCACTGTATGTTGTATGGACTGCTTGAGGGGCCCGGGTTCGGTGTGGTGCTCCGGGTCCGTGGGGTGCAGGATCGCCGCGCCGGTCAAGTGCTCT
Organism: Nitrospiraceae bacterium; assembly: GCA_035471155.1. Taxonomy (GTDB): domain Bacteria; phylum Nitrospirota; class Nitrospiria; order Nitrospirales; family Nitrospiraceae; genus Palsa-1315. The sequence continues at coordinate 218 of DATIQH010000235.1, forward strand.
CGCTGCTAGCGGACTTGATCGCCCAACGGTTCTCCGGCCAGTGCCTGGTGGGCAATACGATCATTCCAGGTGGGGAATGGCAGAATTGGAAGTCGTTCGAGCAGCAACGTGGGGCGGAGGGATAGGGTGTGATGGGGCGGCTGGCAAAGTAAGCTGGCTGTTCAAAAAGGCCGTACAGCAAGGCCGCAGCCGATGGAAGCACCGGAGGCGTAGCCTCTTGGCTACGTTGAGGATGCTTTCGAGGTGAGAACGAAGCTGGCGGGTTTTTTCAACAGCCTGTTAGCCCAGCGCTTGTCCGCTGGCATGTTCGGGTAAACGTGTTCCGTTGAGATGCGCATAGGCCGCGGCGCCATTCCCGTTTTTCACGCCGTTGACGTGTGTCTTGCCGTTCACATTTTTCTCATTCACACATTCCACCAAGGCCCAGAGCCGAAACGGATTCACATTCTGCTTGCGAGCGACGTGCAGCGGCGTTCCATCCAGCACGGTCTGGAGTGCCAGGTCCGTCCGCCACCCTAAGTGTTTCGTGAAGGGGGAAAGCACTTTTTCCATGGCTGCGATGACCTTATTGTCGTTGCTGAAGTGATTTAGCATGATGATTCGCCCGCCGGGCCGGCAAACACGGATCATTTCGTTGACCACCTTGCGGTAATCTGGGACAGCAGTGACGACGTAGGCTGCGACGACGGTGTCGAAACTATCGTCCTTGAATTCCATCTCGCCGGCATCCATTCGGTGCAATTGTACGTGGCCCATCCGCTGCTCCGCGGCTCGTTGCTTTGCTTGATCCAGCATGCCTTCTGAGAAATCGATACCGACGATCTGGCAATGCCGGGGGTACATCGGCAGGGCCAAGCCGGTTCCGATTCCGACTTCGAGGATTTTTTCATCAGGCTGGACATTCAAGTTCCGAATCACCGATTGACGCCCTTCGTGGAACACTTTCCCAAACACCCTATCGTAGATCTTGGCGTACGACGTATAGACACGCTCGATCTTCGCTAAATCCATATCACCTCCGACTCCACATTAAAGGCGACTTGCGCTCCTCGGCCAGCGAGGGATGAGCCAACTGCCGCAACTACAGATTGGGGAAAAATTAGTGCGGCGGAGCACCTATAGTGGAGCGAAGGGACCCGCCTGAACAGCACCGGAGGCTACTCTAGCCAACTCGCTGTGACGAGTCAACAGATTATCTCGGTTTCATCACTTGATTCGTTCGCGGCCCCTATGGGATAGGTACAAGTATGATCTTCGCGGGCTTTTTCGCCAGTGCGTTGTGTCTCGGTCTCATTCTCGGAGACTGGTTCTACTTCATGCGCCTCACCCCGGATGCGAGCCGGTACGGATGCGGAATCGCCCGCACGTACGATCGGTTTACACATACAACCATGAGGCAGCTGGCCGACCGGTTCGATGCCGGAGGGATCTTAATGTTGCCGCATGGCACAGCCCGGTTCTACCGGGATCTGAATCAGATTGTGATTCGTCAGAAATATCGGCTATTCGCGTTGGGCTTTCGGACAGTGTGGCCGTTGAAAGGATTGATCTTCTTATCTCCGGAAGACGATGCGCTCGCGGTACTCTGCCGAAAGCTCACTCCCTGGTCCTCGGCTCTTCTCACCGGTATCTGGTTTGTCGTCGTGGTTGCGGGTACGGTGGGGGCCGTGATCTCGTTGTTCATCGAAGGAGAAATGACGGCGCCCGGCGGAATGGTTTTGGCGCTTGGAGTTGTAGGGTTGGGGGTTGTGTTTTTACTGTCCGGAGCCATTACGGTGGTCTTTGCGTATCGGCTGGAGAATTCCCGGCTGATGGTGGTGTATCAAGAACTCCGAGAGGTTCTCGAAGGAGCCACGGTGCAGGTTTGAACAAACCCGGGTTGTTTCGTTTGTTTGGTCTCTTTAGTTGAACGAAATAAACCAAACAGACCAAATAAACGAGATTAAGAGAGATACAGGCTCAGAAACTGATCATACTCGGCAGGGAGATTCAGGCTGGACCGGTTGCGAGCGAGACCTGCGATGATACCGCGATGTTTCTTGTTGAGCCCGGATGATTCGAAGGCCCGAACGAAGTGCTGCCATCGCGCAGTAGCATCGGTGTCTAGACGCGCGCGCTCTACCGGTGGCAATGCGTGAACCGAGGTTGTGAGGGAGCGAATAGCCTTTTCGACGCTTTCATAGGGTGGTGCCAGCTTAAGTTGGGTGTAGAATACTTCGAGGTGATGACGGAACTCCTCTCGAAGCGCTGCGATAGGGTCGGTTACGGAGGCAGTAGGTTCAAGCATGACGGCTTCAAGGATGATACGGGAGAGACCATCGTTATGACAACAGTCTGAGACAAGGACGGCCTGTCTTGTTCATCTGGTTCGTTCCGTTCAACCAAATAAACCAAATAAACGAGATCAACCATCATTCTAATAGAGGAGGTTCGTATGTAGCGTATGCTGGGATATGTGCTTGGACTCGTGGTCGTGGTTGCCTTGGCCGTGTGTTGGTCCTACCGTC
>DATIQH010000236.1:0-5911 GCA_035471155.1 Nitrospiraceae bacterium
GCTGTTCAAGACCGCGATCCAGGACGGAACGATCAAGATTCGGTAGGCTTCGCCGCCGGTTCGTCTCCCCTGCAGCCCTGGCGGACCGATTCGAACAGCGTGACGGCTGCTGCAGCTGAAACATTCAGGGATTGTGCGCGACCTTGCTTGGAATTCTGATACGGTCATCACACTCCCTTAACACATGCCGGATCCAAGTTTTCGCAGGCCCTCAATTCCCGCTCTCGATACAGTCAGCTCCTCGTCTTGGCCAGTGCGGTAAAATGGCCTCAGGATGTCCCGCCCCAGTACTTAGGAAGAGTATCCCAGTACCTAGGAAGAATATCTATGGCTTTTACCCCCGTACTATATTGGTACGCCCATCAAGATGATCTTGATGTGTAATTAATATATGAAGGGGGTGAAAAAAGATGAAATGTAAATTACTTTTACTTACTGCCGTAATGGTAATGAGCCTCGGGTTGGTTTGTACACCGGCCTCCTGGGCCAATTCGTTGTCGTTTCAAGGTGTCACCTTTTCCTTGGTTGACAACGGCAGCGGCTCGCTGACATTCACCATCGCCAATGCCACGAATGCAACTGGCGACTGGAATGGCATAGAGACCTTAGATGCGTTCTCGCTTAAGGATATTGGCGGGACAAGTTTGACGCTGGCAGGTTGGAGCCTATCCAGCAATGAGCTCAGTCCAGATGGATGCGATGGTGGTAGCTCCGGTGGGTACTGTTTCGGTGCTCCGGGAGGTTCTGTGTCATTGACCGACAACATGGTCTTTGACTTGACCTATACGGGTGCGCTCAATATGACGGCGCCGCATCTGAAGATTCTGTTCGGCGGCGCTGACCAAGGCGATGGACATGGTAGCCTTCTGTCGCAGAATGTGAGCGTTCCTGAGCCATCACCTTTGATGCTGCTCGGAGCTGCTTTGGTCGGAGTGTGGATGTGGAGACGGAAAGCCATCCAGGTCTAACGCCTCTGCAGCAAAGCATTCTGCTAGCAAAGGACCAGTCCTCGAAAGGGGACTGGCCCTTTATATTCGAAACCCACTCCGCATACGCTGGTCCACGACTCAGTACCAGAAGCAGAATCAGTGACCAGAAACCTGAGCAGTAGGCCAGCGTGAAGCGAGGGCATGGACGAATCGAGAAGGGCATCGGGGGCCTCGCAGGGAGGCGCATTGTTAGGAGGAAGACGAGGGACGATGCAAGCGCGGTAACTGTGCCCATCATTGTGCCCGCGAGCCTCTCTATACCACCTCCCGCCACCCTACGCAAACCAACGAGACAACAAAAAACCCCTTGTAACCATTGAGGATCACAAGGGGTTCTCGCTATCAGGCCGGTTTACAAAACCGCTGCTCTGCCTTTGAGCTACGCCAGCTAGATCAGATGGGTGTCAGAATGTCGTGCGTCGCGCGAAAACCTAACAACTGCATCAACATCTGTCAAGCGGAGCCTAGAAGAGACTGGCGAAATCCCGATAGCATCCGCCTCGCCACCGCCTGATATTGTCATTGGGTATTGTTTGGCACAGTGAGTCAGTGAGGGCCAGGCCTATTCACTGCGCGGTTGCGGGAGGGGAACTGGAACTATTGAGGCTGTGCTGGCAGGTCCAGCACAGGTTTCATCGAGAACTCGGAGAGATTCATTGAGGAGATCTGTTGCACAGCCCAAAGTGACGTGAATTTGTTTGAGAGCTTCCTCCCATCGTCCCTCCTGGTAGAGGGTTTGGAAACGGCGATGCTGTTCATCCATGATCGCTTGCTTCGCATCTAGCATGAGACTATCGATGGTTGTCACAGGCCCTCCTCGTTCGCGCGATTGAGCCAGCACGGTAACAGACCCTACATCTCGACAGCAATGCTACGAATGGGTGGTACGTGGGGTGAGGCGATAGCGTATCTTCGATTGTTTGATTCTTCTTCGCCGAGTACCCCATAGCTTCCGGCTTTCGTAGTCGAAGCGGCTGCTTCAGCGAACTCATTGATGACCGTTCCCGCGTTCTTGCTTCATTCTCCTCGCATCCACAAATACGACACAGCACTGACCTAGAGAGGGCACTCGCTCCACTAGGTAGAGAATTTACACGGAATTGACAAGGAATTCACAAGGCTGGAATGTGCTCAGGTTAGGCTAGGACCATGACACACACCACAATGGAGCAGGTTTTCTGGAACGGTTGGCTCAAACAATTCGGGGGCACGCTTAGGGCCTATAACATCATGCGCGCCTGGGAAATAGGCACGCGATTTATCCTGAGCCTCCTGACTTTCACCATTCTTGTCGGCCTGGCCGGTGGCGTCGTAAAAACCTTTCTCGATCTACGGCTTCTCTTTTCTGCAGACGTGGAAGTGGCCCTTCGGCAAGTTGTGGTCGACACCCTGACCCTGTTGGCCGTTGTCGAAGTATTGAAGACCACCCTTGCCTACTGCTCTGACGGGCGTGTTCGGGTCACCTTTATCATCGACACCGTGTTGGTCGTGATGCTGACGGAGGTGATCTCACGATGGTTTACGGGCGGTGAGTGGCATCAATTCGCAATACTGGGAGGCATCTTACTCACACTAGGTCTCCTGCGCATCGGGGCTGTCCGCTATAGCCCTACGACGGTGGCATCCACGCAACAAACCAATCAACTAGGGTTTTCATTCCCATAATCTCACCAGGAGGTGCCGATGCCGATAGGTTCTCTGCTTGAAACAGACCCAGACATTCATTCTTTGCTGCGAGGGCATCCAGATCCTGATGCCCTTACGGCAACGATTCTAGGCCATCTCGAAGAGCAGACGGTTATCAGTCTGGACTCGCTCATCTGTCTCATGCCCCAATACACGTGGAATCAGATCTTCCACCGTGTCGATCAACTTGCCCGGTGTCATACGATTATCCTCCGCCGGCATCGATTTCAGTACATGATCTTTTCAATAGATTTCGTCGCGTAACTATATTCAAACGGTCTGCCGGCACAAGCAGATCGTTGTTTGGTTTATCTGCGTGAGTGAGCTGATCAGATGAACGAGACAGGGTGGTGCTCTGACTGTTCTCGCTGAGAAGCGGTCAATCTAGAATTAGTACGGCTCAACTTTTGGCAAGGTTGTTTTTAGAGGATCCCGGCGGAGTGGTATGGCGAATGATCTTGCCTTCAACAAGATAAACCACCAGCTCGGCGATGTTGGTGGCGTGGTCGGCCATCCGTTCGAGATATTTGGCGATGAAACTCAAGCGAATGGCGCGTGAGATCGTCCGAGTGTCTTCGATCATGAATGACAGCAGCTCGCGGAATAATTGCTCCATCAGATCGTCGACGAAATCATCGTCCGTGAGCACCTTCCGAGCGAGGGTGGAATCGTCTTTGACGAACGCATCGATGCTTTGCTTTACCATCATCCGCGCCATATTACCCATCATCGGAATATCGATATAGGGTTTGAGCTGAGGCTCTTCGTTCAACTCGATCGCTCGCTCGCAGACATTCTCCGCCAGGTCGCTTATTCGTTCGAGCTCGGTGGCGATTTTCATCGCCGTCGTCACCAACCGCAGGTCTCGCGCGGCAGGCTGATGGAGGGCGAGCAACCGTATACTCTCTTCGTCGATCTCGACATCCAACGCGTTGATCTGGTGATCTCGTTCGATGACTTGGCGAGCCAGGTCAGAGTCGCGGGTGACCAGTGCGGTGAGGGCCTGGTCGATTTGATCTTCCGCCTGGCCCGCCATGCGCAGAAGTTTGGTCTTCAAGTCGGCGAGTTCTTCGTCAAAGTGGCGCTGCGGCATAATGTTCACCCAAATCGTCCGGTAATATAGTCATCGGTCTGCTTCTTGGACGGTGTGGTAAAGATCTGTTTGGTGAGGCCAAACTCCACTATTTCGCCGAGGTACATGAATGCCGTCCAATCGGACACCCGCGCCGCCTGCTGCATATTGTGTGTGACAATGACGACCGTCAAGTCTTGTTTTAACGAAAAGAGCAGTTCTTCGATTTTGGCGGTGGCGACAGGGTCCAGCGCCGAGCAGGGTTCGTCCATCAGCAAGACATCGGGCTTGACTGCGAGCGCGCGGGCGATACAGAGCCGTTGTTGCTGCCCTCCGGAAAGACCGAAGGCGCTGGCTTGGAGACGGTCTTTCACTTCTTCCCACAAGCCTGCGCCCTTGAGACCCTCTTCTACAATCTGATCCAACTGGCCGCGGTTTTTGATTCCATGCAGACGCGGTCCATAGGCCACGTTTTCATAGATCGATTTTGGGAAGGGATTGGATTTCTGAAAGACCATGCCGACACGTTTTCTCAAGTCGGTGATATCCACATCCGGACCATTGATATCCACTCCGTCAAGCAGCATGGCCCCTTCAACCCGGGCGCCTTCAATCAAGTCGTTCAGCCGATTGAGGCATCGCAGCAGGGTAGATTTCCCGCAGCCGGATGGCCCGATAAACGAAGTGACCTGATTCTTCATGATCTCGACATCGATATTGAACAGCGCTTGGCTGGCGCCGTAAAAGAAGTTGACCTTGTTCAAGGTAAGCTTCACAGCCTGAGCGCTTGATCCATTGTCGGGTGATTGGACAGGGCCGTCTTGCACGGTGGGCCTTTGCACGTTAAGAGGTTGTGATGGGACAGGCTGTTGTGTCACAGGTAAAACAGGATACATACAGTTCCTCTATAACACGGAACCCGCGTATTTCTTGCGCAGGTGGTTACGGAGGACTATCGCGGTGCAATTTAACAGAACGACGACCGTGATCAACACCAGGGTTGTAATGTAGACCATCGGCTTGGCAGCCTCCACATTGGGGGATTGAAAGCCTACGTCGTAAATATGAAATCCCAGGTGCATGAACTTCCGATCGAAGTGAAAGAATGGCCAGGAACCGTCCACGGGGAGCGAAGGCGCGAGTTTCACAACTCCAGTCAGCATAAGCGGCGCCACTTCCCCAGCCGCCCGCGCCATTGCCAAAATCAATCCGGTCAGAATACCTGGCAGGGCAGAGGGTATCACGACTTTGAGCATCGTTTCCAATTTCGTTGCGCCAAGAGCCAGTGACCCTTCACGAAACTCTCTGGGGACGGCAGCCAGCCCCTCTTCTGTGGCGACAATGACCACCGGTACGGTCAGAAGGGCCAACGTCAAGGACGCCCACAGAATGCCACCTGTGCCGAAAGTCGGTGTCGGAAGGCGTTCGGGAAAGAAGAGTGCGTCGAGGCTTCCGCCGATCGCATAGATGAAAAAACCCAATCCAAATACGCCGAAAACGATCGAAGGGACACCTGCGAGATTGTTGACGGCGATGCGTACGAGACGCACCAAGGCTCCCTGTTTGGCATATTCCCGCAAATAGAGCGCAGCAAGCACGCCGAAGGGGGCCACGACGAGACTCATGATGATGACCATCATCACCGTTCCGAAAATCGCGGGGAAAATGCCGCCTTCAGTGTTAGCTTCCCTGGGCTCGGTGCTCAGGACAGACCACACGTTTGTAAGATAGATCCAACTCTTACGGAAGAGACCCATCTCGTTAGGCCGCAGGGCGCGAATGATCTGTCCCACCGGGATCTGTTTCTCCTGCCCATTCGCATCCGCCATGACGACTGAATATTCGTCGAATTGCGCGCGCAGGGCATCCAATTCCATGGTTTTTTCTTGGTAACGAGATTCAGCTGCAGCGACTTCTGCGTTGAGATCGCTGATCGGCCTCTGTTCCCTTCCCATTTCGACGGCCCGAATCTTCAACCGCCCCTGCTCGATCTCTGCGTTAATAGCCCCAATATCAGTTGTTTCAATCCGAGAGATCTGTCTGTGGAGATCGTTTGTCATGCTGAGCAGCGGAGCTAAGGCGAGCCAGCCTGCGGCATTCCCTTCTACTTGCAGAGTCTCTCCTTTATAGACAGCCTTGATCGTGCCGTACATATTGCCCCATT
>DATIQH010000237.1:0-3984 GCA_035471155.1 Nitrospiraceae bacterium
GCTCTGCTGGCGGAGCTGCTTGAGGCGCGCGTCGAGATCGGTGCCGGCGAGCTCGTTGTTGAGGTTCGCCTGGGCGATGGTGTTCTTGATGTGCTGGCGCACGTTGTCGAGCGCCTTGACGTCGCCCTCGACGCCTCGTCATCGAGAACCGACGAGTTGCCTATCGCCGAGGACAAGCCGAGCCGCCGCTCCGAAGGGTTGGATACCCTCAAGTGTTACTTGCGCGAGATCCGCCATTCGACCTTGCTGACATTCAAACAAGAGCAGCAACTGGGCAAGCGCGTCATGGCGGGAGACGAGCAGGCGCGCCAGCAAATGATCGAATCGAATCTCCGCCTCGTGATCAGTATCGGAAAGCGATATATGAATCGGGGGTTCCCCTTCTCCGATGTCATCGAAGAGGGCAATCTTGGGCTGATCAAGGCCGTGGAAAAGTTCAACTACAAGCGAGGGTTTCGCTTCAGCACCTATGCGTCCTGGTGGATCAGGCAATACATCGAACGCGCGATTATCAATCAGGGAAAGCTTGTGCGGCTGCCGGTACATGTCGTCGAGCGGCTGAACCGTTATCTCGCCAAGACCGAGCAGCTCGTCCAGGAACTCGGACGAGAACCGACCGCCTCGGAAGTGGCGGCGAGGATGAAAACAACGGACGAAACGGTGTTGGATCTCAAGCAAGTGGTCCGTACGACCTGTTCGTTGGACAGTCCGATCAACGAGGGTGGGGATACCTTCTTGCGCGATGTGATCGAAGACCCTTCGTGTATCTCGCCTGCCGACACGGCCGAAGGGGTGATGCGTCGAGCGGAAATGATGGAATGGGTGCAGGAGTTGTCTGAGAAGGAGCAAACTGTTATCATGTCGCGCTTCGGGCTCGATGGGAGTGAGGCCAAGACGTTGGAAGAAATCGGCCGGGAGATGGGGTTGACCCGTGAACGGGTCCGGCAGATTGAAATGGCCGCCTTGGCGCATTTACGCCACACCATTGAACGAAGAACCATGACACAATCCGACTTGCTCTGACCGATGTCCTCCGTCAATTATCACGCCTTGATTCGGGAAGTCCCCGATTTCCCCAAACCCGGCATTCTCTTCTACGATATCACCACACTCCTCAAAGACGCCCGCGCCCTATCGTCGATTGCTGATGAGTTGACTGCCCGCTATCAGGGGCAACAGATCGCCAAAGTCATTGGCATTGAATCGCGCGGGTTCATTTTCGGCGGGATGTTGGCGAATCGGTTGCAGGCCGGCTTCGTTCCAGTCCGGAAGCCCGGCAAGTTGCCGGCCGACAGTTTTGAAGTCAAATACAGCCTTGAGTACGGTTCAAACTCCCTTGCCATCCATCGCGATGCGATCGGCATAGGTGAACGGGTGCTGATCGTGGATGACTTATTGGCCACAGGAGGCACGGCAGCCGCCACGGTGTCTCTCGTTCGGCAGTTGGGAGGCGAGATCGCCGGGCTCGACTTTCTAGTGGAACTCCAAGGCCTTAAGGGCCGAGAGAAACTGGCCGGCTACCCTATCCATTCGACAATTATCTATCCTTAGTCTCTCAGAACCTCTTGTAAAAAGCGGAAGCGCCGTGCTATGAATGCCGAACTTTTTCAGGCTATTCGGCGCTCAACACAGGAATAGGACTCGTCATGGCAACAAAGACCCCCGCCAAAAAGAAGCCGGTGGCAAAGGCTAAGGTACGGGCGAAGATCGAGAAGCCGGCAAGCAAACCAAAGCGCGTACCGGTTGTGACTCTCGAAAAACCTATCAGCATGGCCGTCTCTCCTCTATCCGCCAAACCGAAAGAGTCGACAAAAGAACGCGAGGATAGGGAGCGCCGCCGCCAAGCCCTCCATCAGATGTTGATGCGGAAGCGCCAGGAAATCATCAAAGAGATTGAAGGAAGTCTGGGCCAATCCCTCATTGAGGATAAACAACGGCGGCTTGAGTCCGCGCGCGACGTCGGCGATCAAGCCCTCATGGATCTCGATCGCGAGCTGGGCATTTCCTTGATGGAAATGCGCAATCGCCGCCGGCAAGCCATCGACGAAGCATTGACGAGGCTCAACGAGGGCACCTACGGCATCTGCGCGGAGTGTGGTGTAGAGATCAGTGAGCGAAGATTGGAAGCCGTCCCCTTTGCAAAGCTCTGCGTCGAGTGTCAGTCGAAAGAAGAGCTGCTGGAAAAAATCGAGCGAGAAGAAGATCGCGACTAACTGTTCGTATCATTCTGACTCGCGACCGGTTTTATCCCTGCCACACGTATTCTATATCCGATCAATCATCATCTCGTCTCTTCCCATATCAGGCAACGCTTGCATTCCGTGACCAGGCTTGGGAACCTGCATCATATGTGGGAGTGGGTTTGACGTGACATCGATGAGCTCTCGAGTAGTCGTCTTGGCGAGCGGAGGACTGGATTCCACCGTCACGGCAGCGATTGCCAAGCAAGAGGGTTACGAACTCTTCTTCCTCACCATAGCCTACGGACAACGGCATGCCGTGGAAGTCGAGCGGGCTCGGCAAGTTGCAGCCGCCTTAGGCGCGGCGAACCATTTGGTGATGAGTCTGGACCTGCGCGCCATCGGCGGGTCGGCACTCACCGGCCCGGCGACAGTGCCCAAGGATCGAGAGGGCAACGAGCGTAGCCGGACCATTCCCGTCACCTATGTGCCGGGACGGAATCTCATCTTTCTCTCGATTGCAGCAGCGCATGCGGAAGTTGTGGGCGCGTCTCTCATCTATTTTGGCGCGAACGTACTCGACTACTCCGGCTATCCGGACTGCCGGCCTGATTTCATTCGCGCATTTGAGACGGCAGTGAAGGAAGGCACGAAGGCAGGCATGGAAGGACGCTCCCTACAGGTCAAAGCCCCATTGCTGAGGCTGACGAAAGCAGAAATCATCCGGCAAGGAGTCGAACTGCGCGTCCCGTTTCATTTAACCCATAGTTGTTACGATCCGGTGGGAGACCAGGCTTGTGGGCGATGCGATAGTTGCGTGATCCGGCGGGAAGGATTTGCAAAGGCTGGGGTTGTGGATCCCATCGCATATGCGATAACCTGAGGTCCTAATTCCATGAAAATCACGATGAAGAAAAAATTTCAGATTGGAGCCTGTTTGCTAGGCTTGGGCCTCCTTGCGGCCTGCGATTCCTCGGAGCCTCCCAAGCCAACAGTCGCAAGCGGCCCTGTGCCGGCCGAATTCCAAACGGGCGAAACCACATTCAACGCAAACTGCGCGATCTGCCATGGAAAGCAAGCGGCGGGCACCGACCACGGACCTCCGTTAGTACACAAGGTCTACGAACCAAATCATCATGGGGACCAGGCCTTCCAACGGGCTGCGGCCAACGGCGTCCAAGCCCACCATTGGCAATTCGGCAACATGCCCAAGATCGACGCCGTGAAACCGGACGACGTCGATCAGATTGTGAAGTATGTCAGGTGGTTACAACGCCAGGCAGGCATCCAATAGCAGGATGCTGAGAAGGCCGCCAGCTTCATTCTCGCATCGTTCAGATCCTCAACGTACCCCAGAGGGTACGCCTCCGGTCTTCAGTCACTGCGGCCTTGCTGGACGGGACCTTTTGAGCATCCTGCCGGGCGGACCACAATAGTTTCTCCGTAGCCTGTTAGCTCTCCCCTGCTCCCTTTTCCTTCGATAGACTCTCAATTGAGACTCGATGCGAACATAGTTTCCTAAACCGCTGTTTGGCTGCCCACAAAACCTATATGAATCTCCGTATTCAAACTCCTAGAAAGTTCAGCGTGCTAGCTCTATCTGACCGCTGTCCTCAAATCAGATAATTAAAGGAGAGGCCTAGTCGCCGGAGCAGCGGTTTAGGAAAACGATGTCGCCCCCCTACTCCAGCTCATTCAGGCCAAGTCTAGCCAAGAGTTAGGGAAAAAGCGACTTTGGCTGGAATAGGCTGGAGTGAGGTGGAGTTGAGCACAACATGAGCACAATTGGTTGGGGTGAACGCCT
>DATIQH010000238.1:0-18438 GCA_035471155.1 Nitrospiraceae bacterium
CTCAACGAGGAACTGACCGCCCGGTACGGATTGAAAGCCACCGAACGAGGCGTGGTGGTGGTTTCGGTCAAGTCCGGAAGCGCGGCGGAGGAAATGGGTGTGCGCGAAGGCGATGTGATTCTCGAGGTCAATCGCAAGCCGGTGAGCTCGCTCAAGTCCTATGAACAAGCCGCTTCTGGCCTTGCCAAGGATCAAGCGGTCCTCTTGCTGCTCAAGCGGAAAGGCCAAACGATCTATCTCACATTGCGGCCCTAGGATGTGAAGCGAGACGAGCAAGACGCGCGCGACAGGCGCGACTCGCGAAGATGAAACTTCCGATCTGTCCCGCTTTTCTCGCAATCTCGCGCGAATGCTGCGGACTAACAGGCGGCGTTACCTATGACCACGACCCGCTCGTCCCGCGTTAAACCGATTTCTCGTCGGGCTCCTGTGGTGGTGGCACTTGTGCCGGCTGCCGGCAGGGGAATTCGGATGGGTGGCTCTGTCCCTAAACAATTTCTGTCGTTGGGTGGCGAACCGCTCGTCGTTCAGTCGTTGCGCACATTGCAAGCCGCCCCCGTGGTCGATCAGATCGTGCTGGCCGTTCCTTCAGCAGATATCGAATATTGTGAGAAAGAGATCGTCTCGCGGCATCGATTCACTAAAGTGGCATGTGTGGTGCCGGGAGGCGCAGAGCGCCAAGATTCAGTGCGGCACGCGCTCGCGCAGGTTCATCCAGAGACAGAGATCGTCCTCATTCATGACGCGGTGAGGCCTTTTGTGACGCAAGGAATGATCGAGGAGGTCGTGGCTGCGGCAAGAAAAGAAGGCGCGGCGATCATTGCGCTTCCGATGAGGGATACGGTGAAGCAGGTACGGGCGGATGGCACGATTGAACGAACGGTCAATCGCACTCCCTTGTGGCTCGCTCAAACTCCGCAGGCGTTTCGGCGAGACTGGATCGAGGCTGCCCACAAGAAAGCGTATGACGAAGGGATTCGAGCTACCGATGACGCACTCTTGATGGAGTGGCTGGGACATTCCGTCGCGGTGGTTGAGGGAAGCGGGGAAAACATCAAAGTGACGAGGCCTGAAGATCTGGTGATTGGCGAGGCTATTCTGACGTCGCGGATTAAGGAAGCGAGACGCGCGAGAAACGCGCGAAAAGCAAATCTCGCTGACAAGCGAGAGAGTCTATGACAATGAGCGTCGGCTGCGGCTATGACATCCATCCGCTGGGTCCTGGGCGAAAGCTGATTCTCGGTGGGATTGAAGTGCCTCACAACAAGGGTTTGCTGGGACATTCCGATTCCGATGCGTTGGTCCATGCCCTCTGCGACGCATTGCTCGGCGCGATGGGTGAAGGAGATTTAGGCCGGCACTATCCCAGCTCCGATCAGCGGTTCAAAGATATTTCGAGCCTGAAGCTGCTGAAGGATGTCGTCGGGAAGATGCGGGGAAAGGGGTATCGCATCGTGAACGTCGATACGATCATCATCGCGCAGGCCCCTCGGCTCAGTTCGTACTTGGCAGCCATGCAGAAGCAGATGGCGCAGGTGCTCGGTGTCGATCCCGACCTCGTCAACGTCAAGGTAAAGAGTGGTGAAGGAATCGGCATGATCGGGCGAGAGGAAGGAATCGCCGCTCAGGCGGTCTGTTTGATCGAGAAAGATAACTAGCAAGGTAAATAGGCTGAAGTGTTTAGACTCCGACCTTCAGCCTAAATACCTAACGCCCTTATGACATGACAACATTCTGACGCTATGCTCAAGGCCATTAAAGCAGATCTCCATGCGGTCTTCGACCGAGACCCGGCGGCAACCAGCTGGTTCGAAGTCGTGCTGACCTACGCGGGCTTTCACGCCGTAGTGGCCTATCGCATATCCCATTGGCTCAAGACCCATCGCGTTCCGTTTCTTCCCCGTTTCATTTCTCAGACTGCCCGTATACTGACGGGAATTGAAATCCATCCTTCGGCGAAGATCGGTACAGGGTTCTTCATCGATCATGGAATGGGGGTCGTGATCGGCGAGACGGCGGAGATCGGAGATTATGTGACCCTCTTCCAGGGCGTGACGCTTGGAGGGACGGGCAAGGAGCGTGGTAAACGTCATCCCACGCTCGGCAATCATGTCGTCGTCGGGGCAGGCGCCAAAATCCTGGGCGGAATTACGATCGGCGACAATGTGAAAATCGGCGCCAATTCAGTCGTGCTGAAGAATGTCGCCGCCAATTCTACCGTCATTGGCGTGCCGGCCCGCGTCATTAAAACTCAAGGCGAGCGGCTACCCGACGCCACCATGGACCACAGTAACCTGCCTGACCCAGTCAGTGACCGGCTCATGGCACTCGAGCAGGAATTGATCGAGTTGCGTAAGAAGCTGGAGAATCAGGAGCCGCCTCGCCTGTTTTAGTTCCAAGCGTTCGACGTTCGATGTTTTCGGAACGTCGAACCTTGGGCTCCAAACTTCGGATCGCACCTGTCGCGCACGTCCAGCGTATCTCGCTCGAGTTAGTTTGACAGACAGGCACTCATAAACTTCTTGCGCTCTTCCCTCTTCAGACCTTTTACGCCCGCCTCTTTGTTACACGATTTCATCTTGTTCTGCTGAGTCCCGCCCGCCATTGCCGGTTTAGCGGAGAGGCATGCTGTCATAAAGGCCTCTCGCTCATCGCTCTTTCCTTCACCAAATCCTTTGTCGTTCGCCTGGACGCTGCAGGCCGTCATCTTGGTTTGCTTCGGGGTTGCTGCCATGGCAAATGGGGCGACACAGAGACCGAGCGTAACGAGGGGGACTACCGCGATGCAGGCTGTCTTTGTCATAGAGTTCTCCTTTTGTGAAATTATGTGGCGAGACTTACACAAGATAGCATACCTTTGTACATATGTCTCTGCAAATTATAGGTATCCTTTCTTGTGTGTTCACAATACCCTGCTGAGGAGAGGGTGATCTAGAAGTCGAAGTGCGCGAAGCCTGTCAATGCCGAGCGAGATTGGCGTGGTGGGTAAGGTAGGAGATGGGTAAGGGTCTGAAGTCCGAGGCGCTCCGGAGCTACTCGTAGTTTACCCGCATGAGACAGAGTCCATGAGGCGGGGCGGTTTGGCCTGCCGCAGACCGATCCCGAGCCTTCAAGACTTCAGTGAGACTGTCGGGAGTCCGTTTGCCCAATCCCACTTCGACTACCGTTCCCACTATGGCGCGGACCATGTGTTTCAGAAATCGGTTGGCGTAGGCATCGATGTGGATTTCTTCGCCTTGGCGTAGAACGGCGAGCCGTTGCAGATGGCAGATGGGATTGTCGTTGTCCGTGAGGCTCCCCTCGAAAGAGGAAAAGTCCTGCAAACCGATGAGTGTCGCGGCTGCCTGCTGCATGGCGACCTCGTCCAGTGGTTTGTAGATGTGCCAGACGAATGCGCGGTCGATCGTGGGGCGGGGTTGACGATGGAGGATTCGATAGGTGTAGAGTTTGCCTTGCGCATCGTGTTGAGCATGAAAGTGGTCGTCCATCATGGCAGAGGAACGAACAGCAATGTCTTTCGGCAGCACGGCATTGAGCGCCCGCATCCAGTTGAACGCGGGCCAATCCAGGTCTGTTCGAAAACTTGCCACTTGCCCGCGCGCATGCACGCCGGAATCCGTGCGGCCTGCGCCGATCACGGATACCGTGGCCTGGCTGACTTGCCGGATAGCCCGTTCAATGGCTTCCTGAATCGTAGGGTGATCGGGTTGGCGTTGCCACCCTGCGTAGCAGGTCCCATCATACTCTAGGACTAACTTGACCGTAGGCATCGACGTGGAGGCGAGAATGGTGCAGAGGTCATCGCGTAGAAAGTCTGGCTGAAGAGAGGAATGACTTCAGGCCTTCCATGAGCGCTTCTGCCACGCGCGTAGTGAATCGGGTGGTTCGAAGCAAGTCCTCTTCATCCGAGTTTGAAATATAGGCAATTTCGGCCAGGATACTGGGCATGCTGGTGAAGCGAAGCACATAGAAAGGTGCAGTCTTCACTCCGTGGTCCACCAGGGTGTAGTGGCCATTCAGATTCGTGACCATGGCTTCTTTGGCAGTCCAGGCGAGTTCGAGAGATTCTTCGATCTTTTTCGCCGTCAGGAGGTCGGCGACGAGGTATTCCCATCCCACGCCGGTGCTGTTGAGCGGGGTTCCATTTTCTCTGGCCGCCACTTCGAGCGCGCGTTGATCCTTGGCCTCTCCGAAATGGTAGACTTCAATCCCTTTCACGGAGCGTTGTGGGTGGGAGTTGACATGGATCGATACGAAAAGATCCGCCTCCTGTCCATTGGCAAACTTCGCCCGGTCTTCCAGCTCTACGAACTCGTCCCGTTCACGGGTCATGAGGACACGAATTCCACGCTGCTGGTTCAAGAGGTCACGCAGTTTCAATGCCACTTTCAGTGTAATATCTTTTTCTTCCGTTCCACGTTGCCCGCGCGCGCCAGGGTCTCTTCCGCCGTGCCCTGGGTCGATCACGATGGTCGTAAAGGATTTGGTTCGCGGCTGAGCAAGCTGCGGAGGAGTGGGGACTGGGAGTCCTAGGCCTGGTGTTGATTCGATAGGCGGAGTGATCAGGGGCTCACTCGGACGCACCACATCGATGACAAGCCGTGGAGGGTCCGAAAGCGTGAGCCATTTATAGCTTTTGAATGAACCAGTCGGCAGAGTGACATGGACAGATCGCTCAGACGGCTGAGTGATGATAAAGGGTTTGGCAATTCTGCCAGCCGAAAGTTTCGTCTTGGCGGATGAACCTAAAGTCGTGTTGGGAATTTCGAAGGTCACCCCTTCAGCCTGGAGTTGGGGATGTTTGCTGGGACGGGCGGCTGCGTCGAGATCAAGGACAAGCCTTGTCAATTCCGGCGAGCTGGCGGTCCTGAGATTTTGGATCGTCGTCAGGCCGAGCCCAGGGGGAGGCAGGTGCGCCCGGGAAGCGCGAGCCCGTTTGTGCTGGGCCAGAGGCGCTTGACTAGGCGCACTCGCTGCCGCATATGCCGGATTGGGGTGAAAGGGAATGAAGGCATGTCCGGAGGGGCCGAAGAATCCGACCAGGACGGTGAGGAGAAAGATACGCCACAGGGCTGACCGCATAAATGTGTACTGCGCGTTGACGGGATACTGTGTATTTCTCAGATGTTCGCGCAGTTGTCAAGAGGATTGGCTGTGCTTGTCTCGCGGTGACTGCGAGCGTTCTTGACGAATCGGTGGTGAAGAACGAGCGTTGATACGCGGAGCATCGATTGACAGCAAAGGGGAGTGAGCAGTAGGGTCTTGAGCAATGGCACTGCATTTGATTGTCGATGGGTACAATCTCTTGGCGCTGACGGGCCGGATTGGCGCAGGGACGAGCTTGCATTCCGAAGCGGCGCGAGAGTCCTTTCTGCGCGATCTGGCGGCGTATCGTCAACGAAAATCCCATGCGATCACGGTGGTCTTCGACGGCTGGCAACAGGGATGGGGCACGGAACAGCGGGAGCATCGGCTCGGTCTTGAGATTATCTTTTCTCGACGGGGAGAAAAAGCCGATCAGGTGATTCAACGATTGGCTTCCGAGTTCGGGTCTGCCTGCGCGGTGGTGAGTTCCGATCGTGAGATTGTCAACGTTGCGAAGGAGCAGGGAGCCTTCGTGATGACGGCCCAGGAGTTTATTGCAAAACTGCAGGGGCCATCGATTTTGAGCCGCTCCTCCCCCCACAAAGAGCTGGATATAGGGAATGATCTCCCGCCGAAGCGAGGTTCCGAGAAGCGTGGGAATCCGCGGAAGTTGCCCAAGGCGCTGCGACAGCGCAACCGGCAGCTTAAGCGATTTTGAACAAGCGTTTCGCGTTTTCGGTTGTGATGCGCCCGATGGTGTCTAGGGACATCTCCGGCGTATCGGCGTGAAGTTCTGCTAGCGTTTGCGCAACGAAGGACACGTAGGCCGGTTCGTTTCGTTTGCCTCGATGAGGAATGGGTGTCAGATACGGGCAGTCGGTTTCGATCAGGAGACGGTCTAACGGAGCGGTTTTGGCGATGTCTCGCAGCATCGTCGCATTCTGAAACGTGAGAATCCCGGAGAACGAAAGGTAGAACCCCAAATCCAACGCATCCTTCGCCAGCCACACATCCCCCGAGAAGCAGTGAAAAACTCCTCCCACCTCTGACGCCCTCTCTTCTTTCAAAATTGCGATGGTGTCTTCTTGTGCTTCCCGCGTGTGAATGATCACCGGGAGTTTCAGTTCGCGCGCGAGCTGGATCTGTTCGCGGAATCGCTCGCGCTGTTCCTTCGGCGACGAATGATTGTAGTGGTAATCGAGGCCGATCTCGCCGTAGGCGACGACCTTTTGACGCTGTGCCAGCCGGCGAAATTCGCCATACCAGCTATCGAGAATATGTTTCACTTCATGCGGATGGACGCCGATGGAAGCATAGACGAACGAGTATTGCTCTGCCAGCGCAACTGCTGCCTGGCTGGTCGCCAGATCGCAGCCGATGGTGACGAAGGCTTCGACACCTGCTTCCCTGGCGCGAGCAATCATCGCCGTTCGGTCGTCATTATAGCGGGCGTCGTCGAGATGGGTATGAGTGTCAATCAACATATCGCAACATCCTAGCATGGGGCCAGGCCGTTCAGAAAGCGCCGGTCTGCTATCTCTTAAAGATGAGGATGCCGCTTTGTTGAATCACCGTGACGAGTTCCCAGCCTTCACGCCCATATTCTTCCAGTTTGCTTTGCAGCAAGGTTGGGGGAGGGGGGAAAGAAAGGACCAGCGTGCGATACTCGATCTGTTTCGTGACTGGCTCGCGGATTTGGTCCGCAAATGCCCAGATGATTGTAGAGCCGATCAGTACAACTGTTGTCAGCACAACGATGAATCCTTGTTTCATGCGCTGGGTCATGTGAGGCTCCTTTTGTTGCCAAAGAATGGACGGGCGAACACGAAGGTTTGGGATAGCCGCAAGAAGGGGAGGGGTGGACAGTTGAGAAAGCCGGGATGATTACGCTGGTCGAGCGACAAGGGAGTCGGATAACTCATTAAGCAGGGCTGCTGTCTCGTCCCAGCCGAGACAGGCGTCGGTGATGGAGACGCCGTGGGCCAGCGCTTTCCCCTGCTGCCAGGTCTGCTTGCCGGGATTCAGGTTGCTTTCGAGCATGAGTCCCATAATGGAGTGACGGCCGTCGCGGAATTGGCGGAGGACGTCGCGCGCGACTAAACCCTGGCGGCGATGATCCTTACTGGAGTTGTCATGCGAGCAGTCGATCATGATGGGACGGACGATACCCTCACTTGCGACAACAACTTCCGCGCGAGCCACGTGCTCAGCCTCATAATTGGTTTTTCCGCCGCCGCCTCGCAGGACAATATGACGGTCGGGGTTCCCGGTCGTCTTGATGATAGAGGTGAGTCCATCGGCGTTGATGCCGAGAAAATGGTGGGGCTGCTTCGCGGCGACCATCGCATTCCACGCAACTTCAAGGTTGCCCTCTGTGCCGTTCTTGAAGCCGACCGGCATAGATAACCCGCTGGCCATTTCCCGGTGAGGTTGGCTTTCGGTGGTTCGGGCGCCGATGGCGACCCAACTCCAGAGATCGGCAATGTATTGGGGAGACACCGGGTCTAAGGCTTCAGCCGCGCAGGGGATCCCTCGTTTGTTGATGTTAAGCAGGATGGTTCTCGCGAGTTCCATCCCGGTGGCAATGTCGCAGGTGCCGTCCAGATGTGGATCGTTAATGAGGCCTTTCCATCCAACCGTGGTGCGGGGTTTTTCAAAGTAGGTGCGCATGACGATCAGCAATCGGTCGCGCAACGCATCGGCCAATGGTTTCAGCCGGTCGGCATACTCGTAGGCGGCTTCGGGGTCATGAATGGAACAGGGTCCGACAATGACCAGGAGGCGTTCTCGGTCTTGGCCGTGCAGAATATGGCGAATGGCATCTCTGGTTTCGACGACCAGCGCGGCAGCTTGGTCGGTAATCGGGAGTGTTGACTTAATCGCTCGCGGCGAGGGCAGCGGCTTGATCTCGATGACGTGTTGGTTGTCGAGCGGTCTCTGCATGGTTCTACGTACTCACAGGGAGCTGCCTTTGTCTTGCAGCTTGACGGAGTCGATATGCGCTGGATGCGTAAAATATAGCGGATATTAAAGGAAATATCTACCGGAGGCATCGCCTATAGCTGGAGATGATCGAATTGGCGTATGGATTCCGTGGTTTGACAAGCCGTGAATGCCTATGTTACGTAGCTCGCCCGTAATGACTCTGCGCGCTTCCATACGACATCTGCCCCGCGTTCTTCAGGGCGCTATGGCGATCGGCCTCGTTGCATTATTGCTCGCCATTGCGCCGTTTGCCGTGGCGCAGGATGTCCATCACGAGCTGGCAGCGGCCGACCACGACGGCCACGAGCATTCCGACACCGACCTCTGCCAGTGGTTACAGCATCACACGGCTGGATCTCTCGATGTTGGTGTCCCATACTTCACCGCACAGGAACTCGCTGTGCTGCTGGAATTTCCTGCGGACTCCGTTCTGCTGTCTTTCGAACTCTCCACACCCGGTCCTTCTCGCGCTCCCCCCTGCAATTAGTCACGTCATACTGATTCGCACCATGCTGGCACGGTTGTCATCGGACTACGTGCTGGACGCACGTGGCATTTTCTTCACACGTGATCGTAGGGGGACTTCATGCGACCTATTCTATGGAACCAGTTTATTGTTCGTTCGCTATGTCTCTGTGTCGTCTGTCTGAGTGTTCTTCATGATGCTCGTGCCGGTGCGGTCGAGTCCACTCTCATCACCGGCACGGTTCAGAACCAGGATCTTCGTCGGATAGGGCAGGTGCTTGTTGAGGTGAAGAATCAAGAAGGGACAGTGGTAACGACCGGCGTGTCGAACGATGCCGGCGAGTTCACCATTCCCGTCCCTGGCGATGAAACCTATTCGGTCAGCGCCATACAAGATACCTATCGGAGCGAATATATCGTGCTCAAGGTGGAGACCGGGGCACCCGACCCCGTCACCTTGACCCTATCCAAAACCAAAGAGATCGCACTCGAAGTGCGGTCGCCTCTTGCACCGATTCAATATAAGGCTTCGAGCGAGACCTATTCGATCAGTCGAAAGGACATCGAAACATTGCCGCGCGGCAACAATGTCGAGTTACAGGACGTGCTCATCACGATTCCGAGCGCCGTCTATGGATCGCTCAAGCAAGTGCATATTCGGCAGGATCATGCGAACCTCCAATTCCGTATCGACGGTGTGCCGATTCCGGATACCGTGTCGTCCACCTTCTCCGATGTGATCTCGCCGCGGGCATGGGAACGGGCGGATATCATTCTCGGCGGAATGGAAGCGCAGTATGGAAATAAGACGGCTGCAGTGTTGGACATCACGACCAAGAGCGGGACCAAGCCGGGGTTCGGATCCGCTCAAATGTTCGGCGGATCGAACAACACGATCAATCCATCATTCGAATATGGAGGTACGATCGGCGAGAAGTTCCGGTTCTACGTGTTGAACAGCTATACGGCCACGAATCGCGGCATCGAGCCGCCGACGCTTGGTCATTCGATTTTTCACGGGCAAAGCGAGCGGAATCAAACGTTCATTCGAGGAGACTATCAGCACGACAATACAAATAACTTCTCGTGGGTCTTTTTGAATTCCGTGGCGAAGTATCAGATTCCGACCAGTCCTGGCCAAGAGATCGATCCCAGCGGGACGGTGCTGCCCCTGCTTCAGGCGAGCCGTCCTGGATTTTCACCGGTCGCGTCCCAGGCCATCGACGAAAACCAAAAGGAAAATAACCAATACGGACACATGGTTTGGCGGCATGATGTGAATAGTGCCAATTTCTTCAGCCTTTCTGGCTATGCTCGTCAGACGCGCGCCACGTTTCGGACTGATCCATTTAATCTGCTCGCCTATACGGCGGACCCGGCTGAGCCGTTTTCTGCGGCCAGCCAGGATCGGAGCGCCTATTCGGGCGGAGTCCGATTCGATCACACCTATATTCCGAACAAAGAGCACGTGATTAAGGCCGGATTCCAGGTCGATCGGACGCAGGCAGTGAATAAGACGAGACTATTCACGTTTGCGGATGACGGAGCGGGCAATCCGATAGGGAATGTGCTGGGTCTGGATGCGGATAATCGGCTGGTCGGCTACCGGCAGGAATTCTGGATTCAGGATCAGTGGAGCCCGAACGATCGGTGGACGTTTAACCTCGGTGTGCGGGCCGATGTGGTGCAGTACCAGCGCGATGAGGCACAGGTCAGCCCTCGGGTCGGGTTCACCTACAAGGCCGATCAGGCCAATGTGTTCCATGCGTTCTACGGGCGGCAGTTTACACCACCGAACCTCGAAGCTATTTCCTTTGCGAAACTCAATACCGCTGGAACGAAGGCGGCGCCGGAAGATACGACGAATAATACGGTTCGAGCTGAACGCGCCCATTACTTTGAGGTGGGGAGCTACCATGCGTTGACCAGTTGGGCGACATTACAACTGACCGGGTATTACAAGCTCGCCAACTATCTGTCCGATGCAGGCCAGTTCGGAACGACGCCTTTGTTGAATTACTTCGCCTTTGAACGAGGCTGGACCAGAGGCATTGATGGAGCCCTGAAACTCCAGATCACAGATGACTTGACGGCGCGTGGTAATGTGGCCTGGGGGCAGTGTAAGGGGTATGGGCTTCAATCTGGCCACACCCTGCTCGAAGCGGCAGAAATTGCCGACATCAACTCGAAAGGTGGAGTGCATTGCGATCACCAGCAGACCCTGACGAGTTCTGCCGTGATCGCCTATCGCTTTTTGGAGCGGACGACACTCACGGGTCAGACGTTGTTTGCCTCTGGACTGCGTACGGCGGAAGAGGGGGGCAAGACCAACTCGACCCATAGTCCCTCGTACACGATTTATAATTTCTCCCTGACGCACGTGATTCCGCTTCCTTGGCACGGACAGAAATTTCTAATCGGATTCGATGTAGTGAATCTGCTCGATCAGGAGTACTTCATCAATCGGGGAGAGGGGAATATCGGTCTGGGGGTGTCGCACGCCGGCATGCCGCGGTCGTTTTTCTTCCGAGGCCAGTGGTTCTTTTAGCCGGATGCTGAAACGGTCCATCAACTGCGTTCTCGTCTCGCACGAATCCTCAACGTACCCCAGAGGGTACGCTTCCGGTTCGTGCATCGCCTGCGGCCTTGTTGCTGAACCGTTTGAGCATCCGGCAGTGATAAGGTAGGATGCACACATGATGAGATCATTGCTCGCAATGTCTTTTGCAGTTGTATTGGCTTGGCCGACGATGGCATTCGCGGTGGTCGGCGATGAGGCCACACACGAGAGCGATCACCAGGAGGATGTGCTCGAGTTGCCGGAAGTCCACGTCCATGGCCTGCCGCTCAACAAGGATCAACAGCTTGGACCGGTTCCCAAGTCCACGCCGTGGCCGGCTATTCCGCCGACCTTAGACGGCAAAGAACTCGATGATTGGATGAAAGCGCGTATGCTGGTCTCCAAACATGCGACGGTGACGGTAGTGGTGTTGGAGCCGGCCAAGCACCGAGAACTCACCATCGCCGGCATGACGGCGTTGAATAAATGGACCTTCGACCCTCAACTGAAAGGCGATGAGCCGGTTGACGGGGAACTCACGGTGCGTATCCATTTCCGCACGCGCTGATATTGCAAAGAGCTGAAGGCAGAGCAAACTGACCCTTTTCCGTTATTTGACAAATGACGGTTGACGAATGGCTGGTGACACTTTATCGTCAACCCCATGAGTTTGGATGAATCGCTCGTTCACGCCATCAATGGGTTCGCCGGCAAGTCTGACTGGATTGATGGATTGGCGCTCGGTCTCTCCAATTCAAGCCTGTTGTGGGTACCCGGCATTCTGCTGACCGGTTTTTGGCTGTGGTTATCGTGGCGGGAGGCGTTGCTGGCAGCCCCGGTATTGGCAGCGTCCATCGGTTTGTTGGATTTCGTCGGAGCGCGGATCAAAGATCTTGCGGCTCGCCCGCGACCCTGTATGGCGTTCCCGGACATCCATCAGATCGAGGCCTGCGGCAAGACCTTCGGATTTCCGTCGAACCACGCCATCAATACCGCGACGACAGCAGCCTTTCTCCACGTGCTCTATCCGCGGTCAGGCTGGGTCAGCTGGCCGTTGGTCGGACTGATCGGTCTGTCGAGGGTGTACATCGGGGCCCACTACGTCACGGATGTGCTCGGAGGCTGGATGATCGGTGGATTATTCGGAGCCGGAGTGGCGTGGTTACTCCTGCGCTATTCCGGTGTTCGTTCTTCTATGGCTAGTCCTACGGCTTAGGAGCCTGTCCGACATTGACCGTTCTACTGCGGCGAACGATGCGAGACCATCCGCGTCGTTCTTGGCCTGAAACAATTCTCAACGTATTTCAGGGAATACGCTTCCAGTTTTTCCAGGCCTGCGCCCTCGCATCTGGCCACACCTCGTTCGCCTCGTCACGAAGGCAATGTCGGACAGGCTCCTAGCCCACCGCACTCTCATAATCTTCAAGACAACGTAACAGTTCTGCCTGACAGCGCTCCTGGTCGTAGCCTCGTCCAATCAATACGATCGCGTGACTCGGTTCGTCGAGCAACGTGATTGGCGTAATGGTGGCGTTGTCTGGCGGGGCATATTGAAATTCCTGGAGCTCCGGTCCTTTGGCGAAACGGAAGAAGCCTTTTGCCCGTTCAAGTTCAGGGGGGAGAGTTTTCATCCAGCTCAGGAATCGCACGAGGTTTAACGGGCCCGGGAGCCGAACCGTGGTAGCGATGGGATGATATGAGGCTCGCTTGTTCGTCGCGGGCGAGCGTGGCACACCGAATTCCACATTCACGGCCGGCGTCGGCGACGTGCGGGTGATTGGTTCGAGCAGCGAGGCAGGTTCGATCCTGGCATGGCTGGTTTCCCAAACCCGCGCATAGGGATTCTGGTCGGTGATCGAGGCCTTGAAAGCTTCCCAATGTCCCGGAACATAGAGGTCCCGTTTATTGAGTATGAGTTCGTCGGCGCAGCGAATCGCCTGCCGGGTGACGAATCCACCCATACTTTCCCTGTTTGTGGGGATCGGATGCAGAAGGGCGATGACTTTCTCTAAGTGTGTGAGGCGTGCGGTGTAGAGATCGGTCACGCCATCGATGACTTCTGCCGGATCGGCCATGCCCGAGCATTCCAGAACGATCACGTCAGACTCATAATCCCGCACCAGTTGGGCAATTCCCCAGGATAAGTCTTCTTTCGTATCGCAACAGACGCAGCCGCCGGCGAGATTCATCACTTGTTCGGCGATGGTGCCGGCGCGGGGGCCGTCGATACTCACCTCGCCCGCCTCGTTCATCAACACACCGGCGCGTTTACCCTGGCTCTTCCAATGTTCGAGCAGCCTCATCAAGAGCGTGGTTTTTCCCGCACCGAGGGAGCCGCAGAGAACATAAAAGGGGATCGGGGAGGTGGACATTGCTTCAATCTACATTATCGATGAACAATTCTGATGCACGTCGAAGCACACTTCTCGCTCGTCTCGCTTTTCGCGCGAGTCTCGCACACTCAGTGGTGTACATGTTCGATCTCCTCATCTTGGCGCTGCTGTGCCAGCGTGTTGAGATCGCAGTGGATTTCGTCATGGTGGCAACAGTCGGTTCCCATTTGAATCGTCATATGCTTGATGCCGAAATCTGTGCTGACCTTGGCTCGGATGTTATGTAGCAAATGATTGGTCAGTGCAGAATCATCTCCCTCGACGAGGATATGACAGGTCATCATAATCAACCGGGGTTCGACCGCCCATATATGGAGGTCATGGACGTTCTTCACGCCGGGGATCGCTTCGATGGTCGCAGCCACGTGTGAGGCGCTGATCTTCGGCGGGGTCGATTCCAGCAAGACGTCAAGCGATTCCTTAAACAGCGGCCAGGCCCCTTTGGCAATGACCACGACGACCAGCAAACTGACCAGAGGATCGAGAATGGTCCATCCGGTGAGTAAGATGGCTCCGCCGCTGATCACGACGCCCAGGGACACCCAGGCATCGCCGAGCATGTGCCAAAAAGCGCTGCGGATATTGAGATCGTCCTTGGCTCCGTGCTGCAAGAGAAGCGCGATACTCAGATTGGCGGCGAAACTCAAGGCGGCCACCGCCATGACCCAGCCGCCGTCCACCGGGATGGGCTGCAGCAGCCGCTTGAAGGCAACGAGTGCGATGCCGAGGGCTGTGAGCAACAGGATGAACGCATTCAAGAACGCCGCAATAATGCCGGCCCGGTGATACCCAAATGTTCTGGTTTCTGTGGCGGGCCTGGCCGTAAGAATATGAGCATAGAGGGCAAGAAAGAGTGCGCCTTGATCGACGAAGTTGTGGCCCGCATCGCTCATAAGGCCGATGCTATCGAGCATCCATCCACCGATGAACTCAGCGACGATGATTGCCGCGTTCAACGCCAGGGAGAGATACAGGCGGCTGCGGAGATGTTCATAGGAGGCGAGAGTGGTCATACTTAATAGTGTCGCACGTGGGAGCTAAGGCGGCAAGCGTTCCGGAAACTTTTCGGGTCAGCGGGGATCGCTTCTCTGGTGTGGGCGGAGGCGCTCGCTGAGCACAGGGTACTTGGCTTGGTTCATCCCAAAGTTTCCGCCGGCTGAATCAGCCGTGATCACGCGCAGGGCGATCCCGTCCGGGGCATCGTTCGGAAGGGGGACGAAGAATGGGGCTTCGAACGTGGCTAGTTCTCCACTGTAGAACATTTGAAGCCGCTCGAGCACGCGGGTGCCGATCATCAGCTCACCGTAGATATGGATCTTCCGGGAGTCCCAGTCCCCATGCGGACGAACCAGCGCTCCGGACAACGTTCGGATTGAGGCGCGCAGGATGACATCGTCTTTGGCGATCAACGGCGTGCCGGATTGTGGCTGTTCGATCTGAACAATATAGCCGTAGAGATGAAGAACAATTCCATCGTTGGTCATGTCTTGTCCTGGAATGATCCACACCGTTGTCGAGGCTCGTTGGGACGAGGCCGGATAGGCGAGCGGTCCTTCGGCGGTCACTTCAACCAGCGTGGGCTGGAGTAAATCGAGAGTTGCGGTAAAGGCCGCAGCCGGCCGGGAGCTATAGCGCGGCTCTTCCATGAGGCGCGGCGTTCTCATGATTTGGTTTTGGTCGCCGGCTTCGCCTTGTTGAATGCCTGTGGCCAGGATCTGTTTGTTGGCCACGTCGGTGATCGTCACGCGCGCGCCGCCCACGTCCTTACCCAGGACCATCGAGCCATTTGCCACGACGCGAACGAGGATGGTCGTCGGCTTGGGATCGTTGAGGTGAAGGTCTGGAGGAAGCCCCTCTGTGACAGGGGCCGCGAGGCAAGGAACTGGGATGAGGCATGCAGCAAACGCGACTATCAGCTGCAGGCGGGAAGTCATTTTACTTTCGTGCCCGGTTCGACGTCTTCCAAGAGCGTGACGAGGCTTCGGACTTCGCTGTCGCCTGCCGCGAGAACCATGCCCTGCGATTCGATTCCCATCAACTTCGCCGGTTTCAAGTTGGCCACGATGACGATGGTTTTTCCGATCAAGGCTTCTGGCTCGTATTTCTTGCCAATGCCGGCGACGATCTGCCGCAGCTCCGCCCCTTCTCCAAGACTGACTTGCAGCTTGAGCAACTTCTCCGACTTGGGAACACGCTCCGCGCTGAGGACTTTCGCGGTCTTGAGCTGAATCTTCATGAACTCATCGATGGTGATCTGCGCCGGCGCTGCCGGTGTCGGCGCCGTTGCCGGGGCTGCGGCTGTCACTGGTGTCGGTACGACGAGTGATGGCTCAGGGGTAGATGGTAATTCGCTCACGGTTTTGGCTCCTTGTGGTTTTGCTTCAATACGAGGGAAGAGACTGGGACCTTTGCATATTTTGACCCCTGCCAGGGAAACACCCCATTTATAGGAGAAATCGGGTTGCGGCTTGGAAAAGTCGAATGAAAGGCCAAGTTGTTTGGCCATGGCTTCAGCGGAACTCGGCATAAATGGATACAGATGCAGGGTGACGTGACGCAACGCCTCAGCAACGTTGTATAGGACTCCTTCAAGGAGTAGTGCATTGGCTGGATCCTTTGCCAGTTTCCAAGGCTTTTTGGCCTCAATATATTCATCCGCAAAATGAACCAGACTCCAAATCAATTCTAGCGCGCGATGGAATTGCAATTGACTCAGCTCCACATGGATCGCCTCGAAAACAGTGTGGGCCTGGGTTTCCAGCTCGTTTCCCACTGCATCTACGGAGTCGTTTCTTTTTGGTGTCTGGCCGCCGCAGTATTTATCAATCATTGTCAGCGTCCGGCTCAAGAGATTACCAATGCCATTTGCTAAGTCGCTGTTAGTCCTTGCGATCATGGCTGCTTGGGAGAAATCGCCATCCTGACCAAACGGGACTTCCCGTAACAGGAAATAGCGGAAGGCGTCGGCGCCGAACTCATCGACCATCTTATTCGGATCGACGACGTTGCCGCGGCTCTTCGACATCTTCTCTCCATCGACGGTCCACCATCCGTGAGCAAAAATCGTTTCTGGTAACGGTAAGTTCAACGCCATTAGCATCGTGGACCAGTACACGGCGTGGGTGGTGAGGATATCCTTGCCGACGAGGTGGATATTGGCAGGCCAGTACTGATCGAACGACGGTTTCTCAGGCAGGTACTCCAACGCGGAAACATAATTCACGAGCGCGTCGAACCAGACGTAGGTGACGTAGTTCGTATCGAACGGAAGTTCGATGCCCCACGAGAGACGCGATTTCGGTCGCGAGATCGAGAGGTCGCCGAGCTTCTGCGTGGTCAAGAATCCCAGGACTTCATTGCGGCGTGACTCAGGGCGGATGAAATTCAGATGCTGCTTGATGTGGTCAATCAGGCGGTCCTGATACTGCCCCATCTTGAAGAAATAATTGTGTTCGCTGATGCGTTCGACTGGCCGGTTGCAGTCAGGGCAGAGGCCATTCTCAACGTCTTTTTCGGTCCAGAATCGCTCGTCGAACGTACAGTACCATCCAGCGTAATCAGCCTTATAAATCAGCTGCTTATCGAAAAGTTCTTGAAGGCATCGTTGAACCACTGATTTGTGTGGGATATCCGTCGTCCTGATGAAGGCATCGTTCGAAATGTTGAGTCGTTTCCAGAGGTCCTGAAACTGGGGTGCCAGTTTGTCGCAATGCGTTTGCGGGTCGATGCCGGCTTTGGCCGCGGCCTGCTGAACTTTTTGTCCATGTTCATCGAGCCCGGTGAGAAAGAAGACATCACGTCCTCGTAGTCGCCAGTAGCGAGCCAGCACATCGGCAGCGACGGTCGTATAGGCGTGGCCGATGTGCGGCACATCGTTCACGTAATAGATAGGCGTCGTGATGTAGAAAGTATTTGGTGCGCTCATGGCCGAACGAAAAGATATCAGGTTGACGGAGAGGATGCTAGGCGGGGGCTCCATCTGGCGCGAGTGCGACTGCGTCGCGCAAGCGGAGCAAGATCGTCTCCAACGCCATGTGGAGATTGAGGTGCCGCGTGGCGCGTTGCTCGGTCATCTCAATCTCACGGAGCAGGTCCAACAGCGAATCGGTGTCGGCCTGTTGTGCATAGGCTTCTAGCGTCGCGAGATCGTCAAGGTAGAGTATTTGGTCCCGGTCTCCTCCGATCTGAAGCAAGACGAGGTCGCGGATCCATCGAGTCAGCCAGGTAAGGGTTTCCTGCGCACGGTCGGTTTTCGCAATGGCTTCGGCTGAGGACAGGATAGACCCGATCGATTGCAAGGATTGGGGACGGACCAAATCCACGAGTTCCTGTTGGCGCGCGCGCGTCTCGTTCACATCGGCGCGGAGGGCATCCCCGATACGGCCTTCGCTGATGATGGCGAGGAATCGCGCGTCTGTCGGAGGGATTTCGCGTTTCAGGATGAGTGCAGCCTCTACTTGTGTCCGGGCCGGCGTCGTAAATCGAAGGGCCTGACAGCGTGATCGGATGGTCGCGGGGAGGGCTGAGGGGCGACTTGAGATAAGGAGAAAGAGGCTGTGGGCCGGCGGCTCCTCCAATGTTTTCAACAAGGCGTTGGCCGCGCCGATCGTCATGCGGTCGGCGTCGTCGATCAGACAGATTTTTCGCTCGCCGATGAGTGGACGGTACATGATCTGGTGTTCGATCTCGCGGACTTGCTCGATCTTGATTTGCTGGGTGGCCTGTTCTCGGTCAGGCTCGATAACGAAAAAATCCGGATGCGCGCGGGCCTCGATTTGTTGACAGGATCGGCAGGCGCCACAACTGTCGAGGTTCTCCGTTTCGGGAGGCTGTTCGCAGTTGAGCGCTTGTGCAAGGCGAATGGCTGTCAGTCGTTTCCCGATCGCCTCCTCGCCGTGGAACAGATAGGCGTGAGCCAGGCGCTCATGGACGACAGCGGATTGTAAGAAT
>DATIQH010000239.1:0-2476 GCA_035471155.1 Nitrospiraceae bacterium
ATTGCCATCCGAAGTTCCCGGCCAAAGTGCTGGCGATCGTGTCGAAAGAAACAGGCTGCACCTTTAAGGAAGCGACAAACCCTTTTGAAGCGCAGTCCGCGCAAGATTCTTTGGTCGAAGCGAGCGGGGAATTGAAGACTATCGCCGTGAGCCTGATGAAGATCGCCAACGACATCCGCTGGCTCGGTTCGGGCCCCCGCTGTGGGCTGGGGGAGATCAATTTGCCGGAGACACAGCCTGGCTCATCCATCATGCCGGGCAAAGTCAATCCGGTCATTGCCGAGTCGGTCACGATGGTCTGCGCTCAGGTGATCGGCAACGATGTCACGGTCACAGTGGGAGGGCAGGCCGCCAACTTCGAACTGATCGTCATGCTGCCTGTGATGGCCTATAATCTCTTGCAGTCCATTGAACTTCTCTCGACAGCCTCAACCAATTTTGCGGTCAAGTGTATCCAGGGCATCAAAGCCAATGAGGAACGCTGCAAGAGCTTGATCGAGGAAAGTCTGGCCATGTGTACCGCCCTGGCGCCTGAGATCGGCTACGAAGCTGCCGCGAAACTTGCCAAAGAAGCCTATAAGTCGGGTAAGACTGTACGCCAGATGGCCAAGGAGCAAAAAATCCTTCCGGAAAAGCGACTCACGGAACTACTCGATCCTTGGCGCATGACCAAATCGGGCGGGCCGGTAGGAAGCGCGGGGGGGTAAGGGACAGAAAAACAATTACGCTGAGAATCAAAATAGATTCAGTCAGGATCATTTTAGATTCAGACGGAATAATTCGCTCGGATCCCCATCCTCAGAAGAGCTGTAATACACATCAGCTAAACACCTCCTCAATCCCATCGTTTTAAATTTTAGTCAATCCCTCGTCATCACTACAGTGCCCTGGCTCAGTGCTTGCTGACATAGGGCGGAGCTTGATAGGGCAACTATTGCGGGGAGTGCCCAGCACCTTCCTAATTGCGAAAAAGTCCGCTAAGGGATGCTCGCATATCTAGCCAAATGGCTCCTGGCATGGTTTTCGCTGTCGTTCGTGATTCCAGAAAAGCATTGCCCAGTAATGTTTACAGCCAATCATGGCATTTAAAGTAGTCGCGCAACGCAATCGATATTCGTTCCGCGAGGCGTCTCAGGGCATGCCGCTATTTCGTTGTGACACTCACACAGACAACTCAATACCGAAAAGGTCTGAGGATATGTATCCATTACAATCCTGTCTCGCGATGCTCCTGAGCCTGATGTTTCTTGCATGACTGTCCGGTTGTGGATCGGCTTCGTCCGACAACGTACTGAGTCTTGGGCCGCGCGGGAGCGACAGTGAACAAGCGGCAGGAGGCACGGGACAAGGGGAAAAAACAGGCATCACGCCTCTCTCCTCCGCAAATGAGACAGGTTCCATATCAGGAAAGGGAACCGTTTCAAGAGGCGACAATACTGATTCGAGAGACACACTCTCTAAGCCTGCCGATATCGCCACTAGTGGAACTGATGGACGCGACAAGGTGCTTCCCGGCATACCGGAGTCAATCGCAAAGGGCCTCGACTCGCCGGATGCCCGAGAGCGGCTTCAGGCACTAGATCAGTGGGAGAAAGAGGGGAGCAAAGCGCCGCTTGATCCGGTGTTCGAGGCGCTTGAGGACGAGAACGAAGCTGTGCGAGTCAAGGCAATGGCGATCATTGAACAACGCTGGGCCGCAGATCAGGAGAGAGCGTGAAGTTAAAAGAGCACGAAAGGAAGGAGGTGTGCATCACACAGCGATAGATTCTATCAGAGGTGCATTGCAATCGTATTCAGAGCGATTAACGGATCGGTTCTCAACCATATTGTCATGTTAAAAAGGAGACTCGAATGAAAATGAAATGCATTCGCGTACTGCCGCTGATTGCAGGGCTGGTGCTTGGTGGAGGGAATCTTGCCTTCGCTGATGACGCCACATTCAAGATTACCGATATTCCTGGACATTGGTTCGATACCGGAGTGGATATTACCGGAACCCGGTCCTTGGCCATTATTAAGCCGGGCGACACGGTGCACTTCATTCAGAAAAATGGCGAGCCACGCGATGTCGAAAGCCGGCACACCGTCACCAGCCTGATCTGGCCGGCCGACGCTCGCTCGAACGAAAAGATCGACCAGGAGGCGGCGAATACCGATAATCATCACCTGAGGCTTAGGACTCCGGGCCTCTATGTCTTCGTGTGCAAGCTCCATCCCTATATGCTTGGCGGCGTCATCGTGGACGATGACAAGACGCCCGGGCTCGATCTCGGCGCGAATCTCACGCTGTTGGGGCCAACGGCTGTGGGCCAGGTGACCTTCCCCACCGCGACAGATCTCGGGCTGCGTCTGTTGCGCGCCTTCTTCGTTGTCACGAATCCGTCCAATTGGAAAGACTACACGAAGGTCGGCACCACTTACCAACCGACTTATCCATCGGTTGATGTCAACGCCGGCCCTGGCATTGTCGTCAACC
>DATIQH010000240.1:0-4155 GCA_035471155.1 Nitrospiraceae bacterium
AGCAGGACCTGTTTCATGGCTTTGACCGGGCCGTTCACGATCAATGTGGCGCAGTGGGCGAGGGTGAGAATGCGGTGCGACACACTCCCGATCAAGCGCTCCTTGACGGGACCAAGACCCCGTGCTCCCATGACGATGAGATCGACTTTTTGTTCCTCGGCCATCGACACGATCATTTCTGCCGGAGACCCGATTCGAAGGCATTTCGTCGTGGGGCCTGCGTGCATCGGGAGAAGGGACTGAACCCGATTGAGCAGCCGCTCGCCGTCTTCCCGCATGCCCTGTTCGAGAGTCTTATAGATCTCCTCAGCCACTTCCGGCAGCATCATAGGATAGGCGGGCCTCGGGACATTTAAGGCATGAAGGAGGGTAAGCTGCTCTGCACGGGCCAAGTATTTCATGACGTGAACGGCCTCGTAGGAATTATCCGATCCGTCGACCGCGACTAGTGTTTTCATCGAAGAGGCTCCTTTGTTTGCGCACCTGTGTCCCCGTATTGGGCAGGATGAAGGTGTTGCTGAAACCAGATGAGAGCAAGTTCCGCAACCTCTTCGAGCGTGCCGGGCTCTTCGAAGAGATGCGAGGCGCCCGGCACAATCACCAGACGCTTTGGACAGGAAAGGAGTCGGTAGGCTGCCCGGTTCATTTCGATGACCGATTCGTCGTCGCCACCGACAATCAGCAGCGTCGGCGCGATGACCGACGGCAGGTAGGCTTCGGCCAGATCCGGTCTGCCGCCCCTCGACACGACAGCCCGAATCGATGAGGGATCGCGGGCTGCCGCCTGTAGGGCCGCGCCGGCGCCGGTGCTGGCGCCAAAATATCCGATACTCAGGTCCTTCGTCCGGGTGTCCTGTTCGAGCCAAGCCTTGGCCGACAGAACCCGGTCTGCCAGCAGGGCGATGTCGAAGACTTTGCGGCGGTCCTCGGCTTCATCTGGGGTCAGTAGATCGATCAGGAGCGTAGCCACCCTTCCGTGCTGGAGATGGCGGGCGACGAAGTTATTGCGCGGGCTGAATCGTCCGCTGCCGCTTCCGTGGGCGAAGACCGCCACGCCGTGCGGCGACGGAGGAACTACCAGATGGCCGTCCAACCTTACGTGACCGGTTTGGATTGTTACGTCTTGTGAAACCTGCATTTCGTCGATGATTCCATGGGGGGCTCTCGAACATCCTAGTCCCGCCCTTACAGGACCAAAGCGGCGATTCCCAGATACACCGCTACACTGAGAATATCTTGCACCACGGTGGCCACCGGACCGCTCGCGAGCGCGGGATCGACGCCCATTCGGCTCAGTCCAATCGGTAACAGACTGGCGACGAAGGTCGCAACCATGGCGGTCAAAGCAAGTGAGGCCGCGAGCGTGAGGGCGACCGATCTCGTCCCGCCCCAGGCCAGCAGGCAGGCTCCAGCGGATAGTCCTACGATACCGCCGATGAAGAGGCCGACCGTCCCTTCCCGTAATAGTTGGGTCCCCAATGACACCCTGCCGTAGGCCAATGCACGGACGAGGATCGTTTCGGTTTGGGTCCCGACGGCGTCGGCCATATACACAACCAACGGCAGAAAGAAGGCCAGGGTGATGTTGTTTTTCAGCGAGGTTTCGAACAACGATGCGATACCACCGGCCAGGAATCCTCCCACTAATCCGATCAGAAGCCAGGGCACACGTGCTCGAACGATCTGAGCGATTCCTCCCATCTCCGGCGGGGCAGGATGGAAGGCGGCAAGACCTCCCATGCGCAGAATGTCGTCCACATGTTCGTCATGCAACTGGGCCAATAGCCGTCCGATCGGGATGGCGCCCATGAATCGGCCGGGTGTGTCGAGCACCGCCACGTCGGCATCATGCTGCTCGACGGCGAGCAGGGCCACGGTTTCAGCATTGTCATCGGCTCGGACGATCAACGGAGGATTGCCGCGTACGCTATCCAATCGCGTATCCAGAGCAGCCGCGAGCAGCCGCTCGATGGGAACTTGGCCGACAAGTTGGGATCGTTCGTCGAGCAAATAGACGTGACCGACTTCGTCCCACGACCGGCTTCGCAGTGCTTCCATTGTGTCTGCCACCGAGGCGTTCGGGTGGGCCTGCGGTACAGCTGCCGTCATCAGATCCGCTGCGGTAGTCATGGGTACTGGTTCCTATGACGTCAGCGGGGCCAGACAGTCACGGCGAAGGTGCGTGCCGTTCAATCGTTTCACGGTGAGGCGAAGCCGGTTGCGATGGGTCGCTCGGTTTGTCACGATCTCAGGCTCGGTGACCGCTCCGCGATCTTTTCGTGCTCACAGAAGGCTATTCACATGCGGTCGGACAGAAGAGTAGGAGATAGATTCCGACCGCGAGCCCTAACAGCACCGCTCCTATGAGCAACCATTGATTTCGTGTTATGTCCACGGACCCGCGTTCTTATCGAAATCACTCAGCAAGTCCGATGCCGTGGTCTTCACAGCCGCGCGAGGAGTAAGGGATGAGGAGTGAAAGGGATTCGCCTCGTTATTCTTCTCAGTCTTCAGGGTGCAGGGCTTACGGTTCACGATGGCTGTTGCCTTCTGCTACAGCAAAGGAAAGCGGGCTGTAGCAGGACACCCCCACTCACAAGGGTAAGAGTCGATGACGTAGACCCTATGGTCTGAGTAGCGAGACAAAGTCTTTGTTTCCACTATGCATTCGCCACTGGCCATCGGTTATCGGCTCGATGGCACCAGCTTTGCTGATAACAAAGAAGTAGTCAGACCTTTGGAAGATCACGTGGCTGAACCGCTTTTCACAAAGATTCTTGTTCCGGTGGATTTTTCACCCTGCTCAGAAGAAGCCTTCCGCGTCGCGGTGACCCTTGCAAAGACATTTCAATCAGACCTGCTGCTGTTGCATGTGATCGACACAAGTGCCCTTAGGGCCTTCAACCGACTTGGGTTGTTGGCTGTACCGTCCGACGCACAAGCCCAGAAGCGGCGCCTGCGGCACCACGCCCGTTTGAATACCCGCCGGTTGCTCGATTCGGAGACGGTCAAGGGGGTGAAGATTACACGGGTGCTGGCAGAAGGAGTGCCTTTTGTGGAAATCGCAAAGATAGTCCGAGTGGAAAAAGTCAATCTGGTGGTGTTGGGCAGTTATGGGGGGCGGTCGGATAGTGTCGATAAAATATTCTTCGGCAGTACGGCAGAACGGGTGGTGCGGACCGCGGGTTGTCCGGTGTTGACCGTTCCGCTGTCACCGACGCCGAAACGATGACTCGATAACCTGTCGGAAAGGGAGGGGAAGATGAAGTATCAGAACGCGCACCAGTGGGGATGGGTCCTTGTGCTTGCCGTCACATGCGGGTTTTGGTGGGAGGCGGCTGGGCCTGTATTTTCGCAGTCGGAGCAAGTCGTCGAGGTCACGATCAAGGATTTCAAGTTCGTGACGAAGCAGGGAGTGCTCCGCCTCGGATTCCCCTCGGTGATTAAGGTTAAGAATGAAGACGCCGAACGGCACGATTTTGGCTCGACCATGTTCGAAGGCCTTCCGACTCAGATCGAGAAGGACGGGGTGATTGTGTATGGCCGAGGCTTGGGTGGAGTGTTTCTCGATCCCAAACGGGATGCGGCCATTCGGTTCAACATGTCGCGGCCTGGCCGGCATGAGTTTCGGTGCTCAATCCATCCGAACATGACCGGAGAGTTGCTTTTACTCAGCGCGGAGGCTGTATAAAAAAACAGGATGCTGAAAAAAACCGCCAGCGTCGTTCTCGGCTCATCGAAATCCTCAACGTACCCCAGAGGGTACGCTTCCGGTTTCGACTCGCCTGCGGCCTTGCTGGACGGGCTTTTTGAGCATCCTGCGCGCCATCGAAGATTTGTCCTGTGGGAATAGCTCTTCAGCTGTTTGCCAGAGGTTATGGGTCGGAAGGTGAGGAGAGGACACCGGTGATTAAGCGAATTTTGTTTGCCACGGATTTTTCTCGCTGGGCCAGGCGGGCGGAGGATTATGCCTGCGCGCTGGCCTGTTCGTGGAGGGCTTCCTTGACGGTGCTCAGTGTTGCGGAATTTCCACCGGGGCTCAATCCCGATTATCCCATCAATCAGCAATACTTGGCTGATCTGCTCAAGAACGCGTCGTCGCAATTAGTGGACTTCAAAAGCCGTGCGGAGCGGCGAGGCATTGCGGTCACAACC
>DATIQH010000241.1:0-1823 GCA_035471155.1 Nitrospiraceae bacterium
AGTAGGCCAGCTCGTCCTTAACGTCCTCAAGGCTTTTTCCCATGAATCGCTTCACGGAATAGACGGTTCGTTCAGGGCTGCGCGTCAAGTATTCTTTCGCCGGATCGCCGACGATCAGCCCGTTGTCGGTCATCGCGACGACAGAGGGAACCATCGTCCGCTCGTTCCGACCCGGGATGACACGCGGACGTCCGTCCGCCATATAGGCCACGAGCGAATTCGTTGTACCGAGATCGATGCCGACGATACGCGCCATGGCGGTGATTATCCGATGGTTGAGACGAGATCGCTCACGATGTTCTTGACGTAGGTGCGATTGGAGAGATTTTCTCGCATCTGCTTCAGTATTCGGCTGCGCTCGACCCTTGCCTGTTCGGTGGCTTCCCCGCGATCTTGAAGTGCATCCCACTGAACAAAGAGTTGCTGTAGGGTGGCCTCCATGTCCTGTTGCCGCTGTTCGAGCGTATTCCGTTCCGATTGGAGCTTCGCGCGGAGTGCCGACTCGGTTTCTGATGCGCGGTCGGCGGCTCGGTACTCGTTCAATGTATCTTGCAGCTCAAGAATTTCTTCAAAGAGGTCGGCGGGAGGAGAGTTCCGAATCTCTTTCACCGCCCCGGCCTCCAGATCAAGCAGATATTCCGCCCGTTCGATCGGGTCACGGAGCGTTCGGTACGCGGTATTCAGCAGAGCGGAATTGCCGAGGCTGATGGTCTGTTCGTCCGGGCTCTTGTTCTGATAAAAATCAGGATGGAACGCGCGGCTCAGTTCGTAGAATTTGGTTTCCAGTTGATGCTGGTCGATCGTGAGGCGGCGGGGGATGCCCAGGCAGGTAAAATAATCGAGCTCTTTCGAAACCGGCTGGACCTTGACGCATCGGTCACAGAAGTATTCACCCGACATTTCGGACTGGCAATGCCAGCACATGCTGCGAGCCATCTGCAGGTCACGAGGGCTAGAGCTGTGTGTGTGTTGATGGTCCACCTGCTGCCTCTTCTGACAAGACGGGCACGGCAACCTGCCATGCCCGTGGACGGTTCAATGCTCTGCCGACTCTTCGTTATGCCGAGAAGGACTCTCCGCAGCCACAGGTCTTGTCGGCATTCGGATTGACGAATTTGAAGTTTCCGCCCATCAGGTCTTTTTGGAAGTCCAACTGTGTGCCTTGAAGGTAAATAGCGCTCTTGGCGTCGACAATGACTTTCACACCGTCGAAGTCATGGACCTGGTCGTGCTGGCCGATCTTTTCGTCGAAGTTGATTGTGTAGCTGAGGCCTGAACAGCCGCCGCCCTTCACACCGAGGCGGAGCCCCCCTTCCGTGAGGCCCTGCACGTTGATGAGGCGTTTCACTTCTTTCAGTGCCGCCTCACTGAGCGTGATCACCGGAGCTTGAACGTCTGCGTTCGTCGTGTCCATAGTGCACTCCCTTTGTTCACGTTACTTCGCGTCGGTCAGTGCTCCATCAGCCTTTTTCTGGTAGTCCGCGAGGGCGGCCTTGATCGCATCCTCGGCGAGCACGGAGCAATGAATCTTCACGGGCGGCAGGTTCAACTCCTGCACGATATCGGTGTTCTTGATCTTTTGAGCTTCGTCGATTGTCTTGCCCTTCAACCATTCTGTGGCAAGGCTCGAGCTGGCGATGGCGGAGCCGCAGCCGAAGGTTTTGAACTTCGCGTCCACGATCGTATCATTCTGTACCTTGATCTGAAGCTTCATGACGTCGCCGCACTCCGGGGCTCCGACCATGCCGGTGCCGACCCCTTCCTCGTCCTTCTTGAAGCTCCCCATGTTGCGGGGGTTATTGAAATGATCGACGACTTTGTCA
>DATIQH010000242.1:0-2038 GCA_035471155.1 Nitrospiraceae bacterium
TAAACGCGGTGTTTCCCGCTGCCCCACCGTTGGCATCGATGGTGGAGAGATCGATGTCGTCGGTCAGATGCGCAAAATCAATAATCCGGTCGCGGGTCGTGGCACTCGTGCCCATTTCTGACACCGCGTTGAAGTCGAATACGTCAGCACCGGCGCCACCTGTCATGACGTCCCGGCCCGTACCACCGATAAGCCGGTCGTTCTGGTCATTGCCCAACAGCGTGTCATTGCCACCACGGCCGAACAACTGGTCCGCTCCGCTCAGGCCGGGGTAGTGATTGCCGCGGATAACGTTCGCGTTGTTGGTGCCCAGGAGAATATCGTCGAAGCTGGAACCTGACAGGTTCTCGACTGAGATATAGACGTCACCGATGGCGTCTCCGGTGTTCGTGCCAGGGGATAACAGATCGGCCCTGATTCCGGGATCAGTTGCGTCGTAGATGGCTGTGTCCGTGCCTGTGCCTCCATCGAACGTATCAGCACCGCCTTTTCCGACCATCTGATCATTACCGGCGCCACCGGTGAATCTGTTGTTGTCATCGGTGCCGTAGAAAAAATCGTTGAAGGCCGAGCCGATCAGATTCTCGACCAAGATATAAGAGTCGCCGAGGGCCGCACCGGTATTGGCATAAGCGTCTTCGAGTCCAGCAAATAAACCGGCTGACGCTCCAGCATAGCTCACGGTGTCGATGCCACTGCCACCATTGAACAGGTTGTCCCCGCCGCCTCCGATCATCGTATCGTTGCCGGCGAAACCCATGATCATATCGTTCCCGCTGGAGCCGGTGAGCTGGTCGTTGCCAGAAAGTAGATCCGATACCAATTGAGCAACGTTGCCTACATTAAAAACATCATCGAAATAGCTGAGAGATAGGGCGAAGGATGCTCCCTCAATTTCCAGGTTTGGCAATGCTCCATAATCGTCATCGTCTATCAGCGCATACGTTATTGTGCCGCCTACGACCGCGTTAACAGAGGTAATCACGAAACTTCCCCCGCAAAATGCATAAGCGGTGGCATTCTGGTTACTAACACCGATTTCGTTTGTGTCCGCGTACACCGAAGGGGCGAACATGGACGAGTCCATAGTTGCCATATTCGTCGGTTGCAGAAGAGTGACAGTCGCCATTTGTTAGCCCTTTCGATAGAATGTCCCCGAGAGTGCTCGACCCATTCTCCTGCTGCCCTCAGCATAGGGTCAAGCCCGCGGAGCTACTGCTCCTTCCCGGGCGCTGGGCTCACCGATCCGCGGCAGCCTGCGCTGCCCTCAACCTTTTGGATCTCACAGTCTTCGGACTTGGCCCACGCGGTGGCCTCGCCCTCGGTCATCCTCCAGCCAACAATGAGCGGCTTGCAACCGCGTTTGACGGGTGCGCGCCACAGCCAAGAGAGTACGCTGTCGGCTTCGGCCATGCGGCAGCGTAGCGGCCAATGAAGCGGCGGCTTGCCCTCGGTACTGGCTGGCGTTGGGAAGCGAGATAGAAGAGCCCCGCCGATGCGGGGGTCGGGATCTCTAGTCAACTTAGGGATTCCTCACAACCCGACGAAGCCGTCTGGAATCAATGCGGGCGCCGGCGGCGTTGCGGCAACCGGATGCCTTGACAGCATCGCCAAGTAAATCACCTTTCTCCCAAGAAACTTTCGGTCTGGACCCGCGGGTCAGAATAGCGCGAGCGCGCTAAAGCGCAAGCGCTGCTTGAAGCCGCGCGGAGATATCGACTTAGGTTTGCCTCAAGCGCGAGCTTCCCGCAGCGTGTCCCTTGTCCCGCTTGGCGGTAGCTCGCTCCAAACAAGCTTTCCGCAACCTGTCCACTTCGGCGAGAGCGCGCTTCATATAAGCGATCTTCTCTCTCTGGGAAAGGCGTTTGAATCGCTCGTGCGTTAGGAAACTGAACCGGTCGTCATACATAGGGCCGCACAGTAGAGCATGCCAGCCAGCATGGTTTGATCCAGATCAAGCGGCCATGGGTCCTACACAGGCAGGCCTGTCCCCCGCTCGAGAGAATCGCTCGCTGCGATTACGCTGGCTCGCGTCATC
>DATIQH010000243.1:0-2490 GCA_035471155.1 Nitrospiraceae bacterium
GGGTCAATCGATCAGTGGTCAGGACCAAGACGACCTGGTGGTGCTTCCGTTCTCGACGGCTGAACGAAAAGTCCTGGGCACGAAGTTTCTTGGAACCGTCGGAATCATTCTGGTCGCCACGCAAACACACTACGAAATCCCTGCTGCCGTCGCGGACATCAAAGAGCTCTTGCGGGCACGCCATCACCTCCCCGCCTCGGAAGACGACGACTTTACCATCCGCACCATGGAAGATATCGCCAAGACCTTTGCCGGCACGAGCCGGACCATGATGCTCATGCTGATGGGCATTGCCTCGATTTCGCTGATCGTCGGCGGCATCGGCATCATGAATATTCTCTTGGTGTCGGTCACTGAGCGGACGAAAGAAATCGGGCTTCGCATGGCCGTCGGCGCGAAGCGCAGGCATATCCTGCTTCAATTTCTGGTCGAAGCGATCATCATGACCGCCATCGGTGGATCCGTCGGCGTGGCCGCCGGCATCGGAGGGGCGAAACTGCTAACCACGCTCGTCGGCTGGCCGACCATTATCTCACCGGAAGCCATTGTGATTGCATTTCTATTCTCCCTGATCGTGGGCGTCTTCTTCGGACTGTATCCCGCGAACAAAGCGTCGAAGATGAACCCCATCGAGGCGCTGCACTACGAGTGAGGTCCAGCACGGACATGACAACCGTCTCGCAGAATCAGGACATCGCCCGGCGATTGCGGGAGGTCGCACAGCTCTTGGAGGATCAAGGCGCGAATCGGTTTCGCGTGCGGGCCTATCGCGCGGCGGCCGAGACAATCGAACGCTTGACGGTTCCCGCCACAGAGATCGCACAGCAACAGGGCACAGACGGGCTGAAATCATTGCCGGGGATCGGGGTGAGCCTCGCGCGCTCCATTCATACCCTCGTCGTCACCGGCCGGCTGCCGATGTTGGATCGCCTGCGCGGTCGCATGGACCCGATCTCGCTGCTCGCGTCCATTCCGGGGATTGGCCCGGCCCTCGCCCATCGACTGCACGACGAGCTGCATGTTGAAACGTTGGAACAGCTGGAAATGGCGGCGCACGACGGACGACTGGCGGACATCGAAGGAGTCGGTCCGAAGAAACTCCAGGGCATCGTCGACTCCCTCACCGCTCGATTAGGGCGAGTTCGAAAACCGCCTCAAGTAGTCGCTACCCACACAACCCGTGAACCTTCCATCGATGAATTGCTGGATGCGGACAGGGAATATCGCGAAGCCGCCCAGGCCGGCAGACTGCAGAGAATTGCGCCGCACCGCTTCAATCCAAAGAAAGAAGCCTGGCTACCGATCCTCCATACACAGCGAGGCGCCCGCCATTATACCGCCCTGTTCTCAAACAGCGCCCTGGCCCATCAATTCAAGAAAACGCGCGACTGGGTCATCCTCTACTACGATGATGGCCATGGCGAACGCCAGTGCACCGTGATCACCAGCCATCAATCCCCTTTCAGCGGGAAGCGAATCGTAC
This sequence comes from Nitrospiraceae bacterium, assembly GCA_035471155.1. Taxonomy (GTDB): domain Bacteria; phylum Nitrospirota; class Nitrospiria; order Nitrospirales; family Nitrospiraceae; genus Palsa-1315. The sequence continues at coordinate 1,484 of DATIQH010000243.1, forward strand.
GGGGACGGGAGGAAGACTGTGCCTCCTATTACCAGTCTCATGAGACCATGGCCGCAGAAGCAACATGATCCGGATGCCGGGACACAGTCACCAGGGTCCACTGCCTCCGCTGACAGACGAGCAGCGAAGACTGGAGCAGGAACTTCATTCCCACGTACAGATGCTCGCTGGACAGATCGGCGAGCGCAACGTCTTTCACCACGACAGGCTCGTCATGGCGGCGGATTATATTCGGGCGACGCTCGCCGGTGCCGGATATGAAGTTCGCCTGCAACCCTACGAGGTGGCAGGGAAGATCTGTGAGAATATCGAAGCGGAAGTGCGAGGAGGGAAAAGACCGGACGACATCATCGTGATCGGCGCGCACTATGATTCCGTGCAGGGGAGTCCGGGCGCCAACGACAATGCGAGCGGCGTGGCGGCGACGCTCGCCTTGGCTCGCGCGTTCGCGGAAACTACGCCGGCCCGCACCCTTCGATTTGTATCGTTCGCCAACGAGGAACCGCCGCTGTTTCAAACCGAACATATGGGAAGCCGCGTCTACGCCATGCGCAGCCGCGAGCAGGGCGAAAATATCGTCCTCATGCTCAGCCTGGAGACCATCGGGTACTACTCAGACGAGCCGGGGAGCCAACACCTCCTCTTTCCGTTGAATCTGATCTATCCCTCTAGCGGAAACTTCATCGCCTTCGTCAGCAATGTGGAGAACGGGTTCCTGGTGCGGCAGCTCGTGGGATCTTTTCGGCAACAGGCCCAATTTCCCTCCGAAGGGGGAGCCCTGTGGGACTTGATCCCGGGCGTCGGGTGGTCAGACCATTGGGCGTTCTGGAAGGAGGGATTCCCGGCAGTGATGGTGACCGACACCGCTCCCTTCCGCTATCCCGCCTACCATTCACACGCCGACAGGCCCGAGCTCGTTCAGTACGAACGGATGGCGCGCGTCGTCTCCGGCCTGCAGGCTGTCATTGTGGAGATGGCAAATGCACCACGGTGAGAGAGGGTGAACG
>DATIQH010000244.1:0-3558 GCA_035471155.1 Nitrospiraceae bacterium
GCCTCTATGCGTCCGTCAGACATATGGAACAGCTCTTTGGGGAGGTTTTAGAGGCACGGAAGGGGAGAGGATGAGAATCGGGTTCGATGCCAATCCGATGGTCGGCGATATGGGCGGTGTGGGATGGCATAGCTACCATCTGCTCCGGACGATGTTGGTACAACAAGGAGGAATAGACTTTGTCGCCTATGCAAGGCCGGGTGCCGATCAGCCTGATTCTGTGGAGGCCTGGCCGGGTGTTGAGCGCCTCCAGTGGGTCAACTCGAGCCGATGGGCAATGGGAAAGCGAGGCTCATCGGATCGGTTGGATCTCTACCATGGGACCAACTTCAAAATGCATACCGTCGGGCGCTATGGCGGAGTCGTGACCATTCATGATCTCTGGCTGGATCGGCATCCAGAGTACTCAAAGAAGATGCTGGGCCAATGGCCCTCGTCGTTCAAGACGAGACAGACTGCACTACGAGCCAGAAAAACCATCACAGTGTCCGAGTTTTCAGCCAGAGAGTTGGTGGAGCTGTATGGCTTGAAACGCGAGCACATCGTGGTCATTCCCAACGGAGTGTCGGAGGGTTTTGTGCCACGGCGGGACGATCGGGCGATGGCAGAGTTGCGGACGCGGATCGGTCTCAAGGCCGAGCGGTACGTGTTATTTATTGGTGGGGCAGACCCGCGCAAGAATCATCAGATATTTCTTGAAGCGGCTGAAATAGTGCGGAAGAAACTGGGGCCGAGAATGTTGGTTCTTGTCGGCTCGCCTGTCCATCCGTTCGGGAGCTATGAGGAGACGGCTCGGAAGCGCAGCCTGTCGGAAAAGGTGCTCTGTCCAGGCCGGTTGTCCACGAGCGATCTGCAATTGTTGTATTCCTGTACCGATCTGTTCGTCTTCCCTTCGTTGTACGAAGGGTTCGGAATGCCGGTATTGGAAGCGATGGCCTGTGGGGCGCCGGTACTCACATCGAATTCGACGGCATTGGCAGAAGTGGCCGGCGATGCGGCGGTGTTGGCAGACTCCCAAGACGCACGAGCGCTCGGCGAGGCGATGGTTCGCGCACTTGAGGACGAGCCGCTTCGAGCTGGCTTGAAAATTAAAGGATTCGCTCGGGCCAAGCAGTTCTCCTGGGAGCAGGCGGCGGCCAAGACTGTCGAGTTGTACGGAGAGCTGTGCCGCGGCGATCGTTAAGCGTTAAACGAAAAGAACGTAAACTGGCTGATTCCCGCGATTCACGACTTTCGAGTATGCGTAACGTCCTTATCATCAAGCTCCGCTATATCGGTGATGTCCTATTGGCGACACCGACTGTGCGCGCCATCAAAGCTGCACGACCGGATGTTCGGGTCACGATGATGGTGAACCGCGGGACGGAAGATGTATTGTCAGGAAACCCGGATCTAGACGAGATCATAGTCCTCGACAAAGGATCTCTGACGGCACAATCGCGCCTGAGTGCCGGGCTGCGCCAGCGACAATTCGATACGGTGATTGATTTGACGGATGGAGACCGGTCTGCGTTTCTGAGTTGGATCAGCGGGGCGCCGGTTCGTATCGGATTTAACGACGAGCATCGTTGGCGAGGGAGGTACTATACGCAAGTAGTCCAGTCTGTGCCAGGGGTGCGGCACCGGATTGACCGGGATCTGGAGGCCCTTAAACCCCTGGGCATCCAAGCCGGCCCAAAGGATCCGCACCTTTGGCTGACGCCAGAAGAAGAGAATAGTGCGAATCAGCTGCTGGATCAGCTCGGCGTTCAGCGGTCGCAGTCGAGCATGGTGCTCCAGCCGGGGGCACGATACTGGTTTAAAGCATGGCCTCCGGAGCGGTTTGCGGAGCTGGCCGATCGTCTTACATCCACGTATGGTTGCCAGGTGTTGATCGGAGGCAGTGATCAAGATGTCGATCTCGGCCAACAGATCCGACAGATGGCGAAGACTAGCCCCATTATCATGGCAGGCCATACAACTATTAAACAGTTCGCGGCGATTGCAAAAAAGTCAGTGCTCTTTGTGGGAAGCGATAGCGGTGCGATGCACATTGCCTCCGCAGTGGGTACTCCCGTGGTGGCGTTGTTCGGTCCGTCCAGCCCTCGTGAGTGGGGCCCTCGGGGTGGTCCTGTGGAGGTACTCTACAAGGAAATCGATTGCCGCAGTTGCTTTCACCCGACCTGTACCAGAGGCGAGGAGAATTGCATGAGGTTAATTACGGTTCACGAGGTGTTTGCTGCTGCCCGGCGGCTGCTCCTTGCCGGGAAGCTGGACTGTGCGGCTTCATGCAGCTCTTCAGATTGTTGACGTGAGTATTTCCATCGTCAGTTCTGTCTGCGATCTCGAACCCACTCCTAGCCCGAAAATTAGTGCAGTCTTGAAGAGCTTCTGTGCGCGTAGTGACCGAGACCACGGTTGAGCAGCCCGATTGCCGTACTTTTTGTGGGGTTAGGTTGAACACCAAAATTCGCCCACATACTGTTCAGGAGACAGGTTTGCCCTAGGTCCCCATAGTTCTCGATGAAGGTCGGGTACCCTATTTTTCTACTTGACAGGAGATGCTCATCTGTTCATGTTGTGAACGAACTAATAATTTACCCGTATAACTCATGGATTTACAAGGTCAGCGAGACCTTCTACTCCTCAGCGAACTCGATCGAGATTGCGGGGCCACTCAGCGCACCCTTGCCATCAAACTTGGTGTCGCGCTTGGTCTGACCAATCTTTATCTCAAACGTCTGGCCCGTAAGGGCTACATCAATATCACGACCGTCCCGCGCAATCGGATCAGGTATCTTCTGACGCCACAGGGTTTCACGGAAAAGTCACGCTTGACATATCTCTACATGGAGCACTCCCTCACGTACTACCGTGATATGCGTGCTCGATTAAATGAGATGGTGGCGGCGTTCGACGCCTCGCATGGCCAGCGGGTTGTGATCTACGGGACGAGCGACTTAGCCGAATTGGCCTATCTGTCGCTTCGAGAGCTGAATATCGACTGTGTGGGATTCATCGATAGAAGCTCGCGAGAGTCATTTCTCTCTTGCCCGGTTTTTTCGCCGGATAGGATCACTGGCTGGCAATTTGATCGGGTGTTAATCACTGATCTCGATCATGCAGCAGCTTGTGAAGAACAGTTGGTTCAGTCTGGAGTGTCACGGGAAAAGGTCTTGAGACTCGGTCTGCCCAAATAAGGCCACGCGCTTGCGCGCGCGACCTGAGTTTTGCAGGGTGCGTGGGGTGTGAATATGTAAGTGAAAGGGCGGAGCTGTGCCAAAAACTGTTTATTTGGTCGAAGAGGTTTGTTTGGTTTGTTTGGTTGGGAGAATCGCCATAATTGATCAACGAGACAAACCAATTTCGCCATGAAGTTGACTCGTTTTGAAGATCTAGACTGCTGGAAAGAAACTCGACAGTTGACGCGGCAGGTCGACGAAGCTATCGAACAGAACTCTGGATGGAAGAAAGATGCGCGCCTCTGTAATCAGATTCAGAGCGCTGCAGGTTCGGTGATGGCCAATATTGCTGAAGGGTTTGTGCGTCGCTCGAGCAAAGAGTTCGTGCAGTTTCTGT
>DATIQH010000245.1:0-1554 GCA_035471155.1 Nitrospiraceae bacterium
GCTCCCTGGTCGTGCTGGGGTGGATGATGGAAATCATGCGGCGCACCGGCCGCGGGGAAGCGCCTTCGCTGCCCGATTTCGACGACATGGGGGGGATGTTCATGGACGGCCTGCGGGCGTCGGTGATCGCCATCGTCTGGTCGCTGTTGGTGGCGCTCATCGTCACCTTGATGTCTCTCGGCACGATCTTCCTCCCCGAATTTTTCGGCAGTGAAGACGAAGCAGCCTTGGCCATTGTCGCAGCGACCATGATCATCGTCGGCCTGGTGTTCGTCTTCTTGATTCCGATGCTGATCCTGATGCCGCCCGCTCTCGGACACCTGGTGGAGACCGGAAATTTGCGGGAAGCGCTCAAGCCGGGAACCGCGATCAGGGTGTTCCGCGCCAATCCGGGCGGTTTCCTGCTGGCAACCCTGCTCTCGAGCCTGGCGAATATGGTCCTGGGCTCCCTGGGCGCCATCCTGTGCCTGATCGGCATTTACCCGGCCTCCGTGATCTGGTACGGCCTGAACGGCCAGCTTCTCGGGAAGGCCTATTACGATGCGAAAGAAAATCTAAGGAGTCTGACATGAAAGCGATCGATCCCGTCTGCCACATGGAAGTGGAAACCGAAGACGCCGAATGGCGCTCGGACTACAAGGGCAAGACTTATTATTTCTGCGCCCCCGGATGCAAGCGCTCCTTCGAGAAAGAGCCTGAAAAGTATCTGTCGGAAGAAGGCGACCACGACCACTCGATGCACCACGGCCACCACCATTAATGAGACCGGCTTTACGCCTGCCCGGCGTATTCTTGATCCTGGTTGGGACGGTCTGGTTCTTCCAGGGAATCGGCCTGCTTCCCGGCAGGTTCATGAGCGGGCAGAGCGAATGGGCGGTTTACGGTGGGCTGGCGATCCTGGCAGAGGCACATATGAAACTTGGATTCCTTACCGCTGCATTTCCCGGCACCACTCTCGAGCAGGTCGCCAAATGGGGCGCAGAGAGCGGCTTTCAGGCAATCGAAATCGCCTGTTGGCCTCTCGAAAAAGCAACCCGTCGGTACGCAGGCGTGACACACGTCGATGTCACGGAATTGGATAAAGCAAAAGCAAAGGAGATTCGCTCGCTACTGGACGATTGCGGGCTGACCATCTCTTCACTTGCTTATTACCCTAACCCGCTTCACCCGGACTCTGAGCATCGTGAAACAGTGATCGCTCATCTCAAGAAAGTGATCGAAGCTGCGGAGATGCTCGAAACACCAATCGTTGGAACGTTCGTCGGTAAGGACAAGAACAAGACCGTGCCACAAAACCTGGAGGATTATGCAAAGGTCTGGCCGCCGATCGTGAAGTTTGCAAAAGATCACGGCGTAAAGATCGCCATTGAGAACTGCCCGATGCTCTTCTCGTATGATGAATGGCCGGGCGGCAATAATCTCGCGAGCACACCTGCCATCTGGCGCAAAATGTGGGAAATCATTCCGGAGGATAACTTCGGGCTGAACCTTGATCCGTCTCATCTCATTTTACAGATGATCGATTACGAGCGCGTGATCCGTGAATTCGCAGAT
>DATIQH010000246.1:0-6534 GCA_035471155.1 Nitrospiraceae bacterium
TCTTGAAAGAAGATATGACGGTGAAAATTCTCGTGTACGAACATCGTCCGATCGACGTCGAGCTGCCGAACTTTATCGAGCTGAAAGTCAGTGATACCGAACCGGGTTTCCGTGGCGACACCGCCACGGGCGGCACCAAGCTGGCCACCCTTGAAACCGGCGCAACGATTAAGGTCCCCCTCTATTTGGAAACCGGAACCGTGATTAAAATCGATACCCGGACACGAGAGTATGTGGAGCGAGTTCGGTGAGTAAGCGGGCCTCCAGCAAGACGAAGCAGGGTAGGAGACCGATCATCCTCCCACAGGCCTTTGCCGCTCCCCAGGGCGAGCAGGGGACACCGCTACTGTCTGGACAACAGACCAGGCAGATCCAAGAGCTGATCGATCTGCTCAAGAAGAACAATCTGACCGAAATGGAGCTGGAGCAGAAAGGCCTGCGAATCCGCGTACGGCATGAAACAGGAGTGAGAACGGTTACGGCTGCGGTTGCGGAGCAGGCGACGTCCATTTCGACCTCCGCCGTTCACACGCCCGCCGCAGCAGGCACAAAGATCGGAGATACCACCGGCATGATCACCATTGCGTCTCCGATCGTCGGGACGTTTTATCGGTCCCCCTCGCCGGACGCCGACCCCTATGTGGACGAAGGCGATTATGTAAAAAAGGGACAGGTCCTGTGCATCGTTGAAGCGATGAAGCTCATGAACGAAATCGAATCAGAGGTGGATGGGCGGATTACGAAAATCCTGGCCGAAAGCACCAAACCGGTGGAATATGGCCAAGCGCTCTTTCTTGTCGATCCGACCGCCACACCCTAATCCGCCTCCCGCGCCCCACACCGGAGTACTCGCGTGTTCAAAAAAGTCTTGATAGCCAATCGCGGTGAAATCGCGCTCCGTGTGATCCGCGCCTGCAAGGAACTCGGCATTAAGACTGTGGCGATCTTTTCCGAAGCCGATGCATCGAGCCTGCATGTGCGCGCCGCCGACGAGAAGATCTGCGTCGGGCCTCCCGACGCGGCGCTCAGCTACCGGAATATTCCCAACGTCCTGAGCGCGGCCGAGATTACCGGAGCGGACGCCATCCATCCCGGTTATGGGTTCCTCTCCGAAAACGCCCACTTTGCCGAAGTCTGCGAATCCATCGGCGTCAAATTCATTGGCCCCACGTCCGAACACATCGCGCTCCTGGGCGACAAGGCTAAAGCGCGCGAGATCGTCGCGCATCGAGGACTCCCTGTCACGCCAGGCAGTCCCGGTGAGCTCAAGAGCGAACAGGGAGCCCTCGATGCCGCCGGCAAGGTCGGCTATCCCGTCATCATCAAAGCCTCAGCCGGGGGAGGGGGACGCGGCATGCGCGTCGTCAACAAAGCCGAAGACCTCGCTCGCGCATTCCAAGCCGCGCAAGCAGAGGCAAAGACCACATTCGGCAACGACGCCGTCTACCTTGAACGATATTTTCTCGAGCCCCGTCATATCGAAGTGCAGATTATGGCCGACCATCGCGGGCATGTCGTGCATCTCGGCGAGCGCGATTGCTCGATCCAACGCCGGCATCAGAAGCTCCTCGAAGAAACGCCGTCGCCTGCCGTCGACGAGAAGCTCCGGCGGGAAATCTGTCGCGTTGCCGTCGAAGCCGTCAAGGCTGTGCATTACCGGAATGTCGGCACCGTCGAGTTCCTCCTCGACAAGGACCACAACTTCTTCTTCATGGAAGTGAACACCCGCATCCAGGTAGAGCACGCGATCACCGAAATGGTGACCGGGATCGATCTCATCAAGGAGCAAATCAGGCTCGCCGACGGGCACTCCCTCTCATTCAAACAGCAAGACGTCAAGCTCAACGGGCACAGTCTCGAATGCCGCATCAACGCCGAAGACCCGGACAAATTTACACCCTGTCCCGGTCTCATCACCAAATACAGCGCGCCAGGTGGATTCGGCGTGCGAGTTGACTCGGCGATGGAGTCGAACATGATGGTCGTCCCGTTCTACGATTCGATGATTGCCAAGATCATCACCCATGGCCGGGACCGGCAGGAGTCCATTGCCCGCATGCGCCGGGCCCTCGACGAATTTGTGATCGAAGGCATCAAGACGACCATCCCGCTGCACAAACGCATCCTCAACGATCCCGACTTTCAAAAAGGTCATGTCTCGACCCTGTTCCTTGAACGTTTCCTCACCAGTTAGCGCAGACCTCGATTCCAGCCGACAGCCGTTCGCAAAGCCACGTGCGCTTCGCAGCACCCCACATCAGACGGTCTGGTTCAAGTAATTATTCAGCGTGGAAGCGCGACAGAGTCGCGCGATGGCAGAAAAAAGAAAAATCGATCCGTCAAGCCACAAAATATGGGGGCTTCATTAGGCAGGACACAATGCTCATTAAATAGGCAATCTGCTTCGCGATCTCTTGTTGCCGCGCATTTTCAACGAAACAAGCCTCTCATCCACAGAGTTACCCACAGAAGCTGTGGAGTAGAATCTCTGCCAAAAAGACAGCCGATTGTTGAGACAATCAAAGCGGGTACTGATAATTCAGCTAATTGAGTCGTGTTTCATGGAGCTGGCTGATGCAGCGAGAGGCAGTGACTGACATTATTTTGTCGTTTTTTCAGATCCCTTCTCCGTGACCTTCTTAACCGCATTTCCAATCGCAGACCCGATTTTTGGAATTTCTTTCTCGACATTCTTGGCCGCGCTCTTCAACCCTCGGCCGAGATCGTCTACGGTGACCCCTTTGCTCTGCTCTGCGCTAGGCTTGTCGGCAGCGCTCGATGAGACGACTGCCTGCATGAGCCCGACGGCCAATAACACGACGATGATGACCATTCTACGCATGAGACACCTCGCTGTTAGAGAAACTATACCATGAAGATGCGCAAAAGGCGGCGTGCTTTCTCGCGGGGAAAGGGGTATTCTTCCGCGGCCCCCACAACTAAACTATGCAGGAAACACCTCGCCTAATCCCGCTGCCGCTCTACACGCAAGTGCTCATTGCCGTGGCCTGTGGCACGTTGCTTGGCGTGGTCTTTGGCCAGGAGTCGTATCTAGGCGGCCTGCGCAACGAGCATCTGGGCTCACTCGGCCTGCTGCTCGTTACATTGCTCAAGACCCTCGCCATCCCGCTCATCTTCTTTGCGATCCTCGATGCGCTCATCCGCACCAGCCTCCCGCTACGTCAGGGGGGCAAGCTGCTTCTCATCTGCTTCGTCAACGTTTCCGTGGCCATGACGATCGGGCTCGTGATCATGAACACCTGGCAGCCTGGCCTGGCCTGGAATGGCCACGTCGAGGACTTGCTAAACGTCGTGCCAACCTCCAAGCCATCGGCGGGCGCTTCCGCCACAGTGGAGACGGGGACGCAGAGTCCGATTGAATACCTTGCGTCCTATATTCCCCGTACCATCATGGCTCCATTTTCGAGCGGCAACATCATTGGAGTTGTCCTCCTTGCCCTCTGCATCGGCGCTATCCTTCGCCGCTTGCGAAGTAATGCAGACCAAGGTCGTGGAGTCGTGCAGACCCTCGTGCGCGTCATTGAGAACGTGTATTCCTGGCTCGTGCAGATCCTCGGATGGATCATCCTTGCAGTGCCGCTCGCTGTCTTCGGCGTCGTCGCGCAGGTCGTCGGTAAGGCAGGCATCGGGGTCTTCGCCGTCCTCTGGATCTTCCTCGTCACCATGCTCGTCGGACTGGCCATCCACGCGCTTGGCTACTATCCACTCGTCGCCTGGCTGATAGGAAAGAAATCACCGAAGGTCTACATAGGACAGGGGGCCGACGCGATCATGACCGCCGTGTCGTGCAACAGCAGTCTCGCCGCCGTGCCGGTCACCCTCCGGTGCCTCGACCGCATGCAGGTCTCGCCTCAGTCGGCGCGCCTCGCCGCCTGTGTCGGCACCAATCTCAACAACGACGGCATCACCCTCTATGAAGCGATGGCCGCGCTCTTTCTCGCGCAAGCGTTGGGTTTCGATCTGCCGATGGACAGCCAGGTGCTGATCGTCGCCGCGTCGATGATCGCAGGAGCCGGCGTGGCCGGCATTCCTGAAGCAGGGATGATCGTGTTGCCGCTCGTTCTTTCAGCTGCCGGCTTGCCGCCTCATGTCATCGGTGCGGCCATTCCACTCATCATGACGGTAGATTGGATCATCGCCAGAGCCCGCTCCGGCGTCAACGTCCTGAGCGACATGCTCGTTGCCATCCTCCTCGATGTAGGGCGTATCACACCCGCAACCGAACCAATCGCGCTTCAGCCCCAATCCGAAGTGACCAATCCGACAGAGCCACAGCCATCCTGAAGAGAAGGCAGGTCTATCTGGTCTGTTCGGTCTATTCCATCTATCTCGTCTGTCCCGTTGTACAAACCGGGAACTAATCCGAAACACCAGATAGACCAAATAGACCAGACAGACCTTCCTCTCCCACTCGTCTCGCCATTTTCACCACTTCGCCTTTCACATCCAACATGCTATCTAATACATTGAAAATACAACCATTTCATAATCTCATTTGTTGATTTTTCAGAACGCAACCGGTATCTCCGTGCAACTTCATGGACTGGTGCACATCACGGGGAGGAAGCATGAGCGCACTGATACCTCGCGAAGGAATTGAACAGACAATCCTAGTCATCCGTGGTCATAACGTAATGCTGGATAGCGACTTGGCTCACCTATACGGTGTAACAGCGGGAAGATTGAACGAAGCCGTTAAACGAAATGAGGATCGCTTTCCCAGCGATTTCATGTTCCAGCTGACGAAACCGGAGTTTGAACACTTGAAGTCGCAAATTGCGATATCAAGTTCGACGTGGGGTGGCAGAAGGCATGCGCCCTATGCCTTTACCGAACAGGGTGTGGCCATGCTCTCCAGCGTGTTGCACAGCAAACGCGCAATCCAAGTAAATATTGCCATTATGCGAGCGTTCGTTCAGCTTCGAGCGATGATCGCCTCGAACAAAGGGCTTGCCCGACGCCTCGATGAACTCGAAAAGAAATACGACGGCCAGTTTTTAATCGTATTCGAAGCCATTCGTGAGCTCATGGCAGAACCGGAATCCAAACCCCGCCGCATCGGATTCAAGACCTGAGGCAAGTAAATCAGCCCGTTTACCTCCTAACAGAGGAGATTAGGTGATATGTCGGATATGACATACGATCTTTAGGGGAACGGAATGGGAAGGTATCGACGAGAAGGAGTCATGAGAAAAAGTAAACGGGCCAGACTGAAAGCGGCCGGTTGGGTTGTCGGGTCTGTGAAGGAGTTTCTCGGGTTGTCGGAGACGGAAGCGGTCCTCATTGAAATGAAGCTGGCGCTACAGACCAGACAAGCTGTCTTTGCCTTCGCTCCCTCTCCCTCGGATGGCGAGGTGATTTCTCTAAGGGAAATGGGTATTCTGCAGCGGTAACCAACGACTCGGAAGGTGAGGAATGCCTGAACTCTGTCGTTTCTTCGGTATCATTATCCGGATGTATTTCAATGACCATGACCCGCCACACTTTCATGCGGTCTATGGAGAGGATGAAGTCTTGATCGAAATTGACACCTTGGTCGTGGTACGGGGTGAATTGCCTCGCCGAGCGCTGGCTCTAGTGGTAGAATGGGCCGTGTTGCATCGGGACGAACTGCGGCGGGATTGGGAGTTGGCGCGCAGTGGCCGCACGCCCGCACCCATCGCCCCGCTTGAATAATATGAGGAGACTCGCCTGTGTCCTTGCTTCGGATTCGTGAAGTCCTGCCGGTCGAAAGCTTTCGACTTCGGCTTACGCTGACTGATGAATCGATTGTTGAGCGCGATATCGCCGATCTGCTGACGGGCCCGATGTTCGAGACCATACGCAAAGACCCTCTCGCCTTTCGACAGGTTAAAGTCGAGTCAGGGACGGTCGTTTGGCCGAATGGGGCCGACCTCTGCCCCGATGTCCTGATTTGGGGTGGACCCCCGCCAAAGAATTCAGCCGTTCCTCCTCAGTCCCTGACTTTGAAATCTCCCGCTCTCGTCCGCTGAGCCGCTTACGCGCAGAATACGTGTAACGTTCGCTCGCCATCGCAGAGATTTTGTTCATCTCGTTCATCTGGTTTCCCCCGTTTCTTTGATTCGGGCGGTTGGATTGCCGGTTCGGCCAACCAGACAGACTAAATAGACCAGGTAGACCCGCCAGTTCCGCCTTCGTCCATCTTGATTCCCCGCCGGACTCTTTGAGAACATCAATCCACACGTCATGACTCACTGCGCAACACAGCATAGGGTGAGGGTCGGGCGGCGCGGCCTGTGGACATGGTGTGCCGCCGGGCTACTATTCTTCCTCGCCGGCTGCTCGTTCCTCTCACTCTATCGCTATGCGGACTGGATCATTCTCTGGCAAGCCGATCACTACCTCGATCTCACCTCAGACCAACGCCACAACTTGGCCCAGCGGCTCACGCCGTTGCTGGCCCGGCACCGGCAAGAAGCCATTCCGCAGTACGAAACCGTTCTCGTGCAGGGCCGGCAGCGACTCGAACGGGGACTCACGAGCCAGGACATC
>DATIQH010000247.1:0-5117 GCA_035471155.1 Nitrospiraceae bacterium
CAGTACCTGGTGCTGCACACCGGGAACCGGGTGGACGCGGTGCTGGGGAGCCAGGTGTTCCGGCACCTGTTCAGGCTGCACCTGCCGTACTTCGAGCACCGGCCGACCGGCACGCTGGTGGCCCGGGTGCACGCGGTGGAGACGGTGCGGGAGTTCATGGCCGGGGCGGCGGTGTCGCTGATCCTGGACTTTCCGTTCCTGCTCATCTTTGCGGCGGTGATGTTCGCCTACAGCTGGCAGCTCACCTTGATCGCGCTCGGGGTTTTGGTGGTGGTGGCGGGGATCTCCGTGGCGGTGACGCCGATGCTTCGCGCCCGGCTCAATCGCCAGTTCCTGCTTGGGGCAAGGAACCAGGCATTCCTGACGGAGTACGTGGCCGGGATGGAGACGGTGAAGTCGCTGCAGATGGAGCCGCGGCTGGAGGGGAGGTACGACGAGATGCTCGCGTCCTACCTTGCGGCGGGCTTCGCCACCCGGCAGCTCTCCAACACCTATAACGTCATCGCAAACGCACTGGAGCAGGCGATGACCCTCGCGATACTGTGCGTCGGGGCGCTGCTGGTGATGCGGAACGACGGCTTTACCATCGGCATGCTGGTCGCGTTCCAGATGTTCGCGAGCCGGCTGTCGCAGCCGATGCTGCGGCTGGCGAGCCTGTGGCAGGAGTTCCAGCAAGCGAGTATTGCCGTGAAGCGCCTCGGGGACATCATGGACGCGCCGGCCGAACCTCATGTGCTCACGCCCGGACGGACGGCCGAAGGCAAAGGCGAAATCCGGATCGAGGGCCTGTCCTTCCGCTACTCGCCGGAACACCCCTTCCTGTACAAGAACCTCAGCATGACCCTGAAGCCGGGCAAGCTCACCGTGCTCACCGGTCCTTCCGGCTCAGGCAAGAGCACCCTCGCGAAGCTGCTGCTGGGCTTTCATCAGCCCACCGACGGCAGGATCGAGATCGACGGAAGGGACATCCGTCATCTTTCCGCCAACGAGCTTCGGCAGTATTTCGGCATGGTGCCCCAGGAAACGTATCTTTTCAGCGGCACCATCTACGAAAACCTGATCGCGGCGAACCCCAATGCCGGATTCGACGACGTGGTGCAGGCGTGCAAGGTGGCGGAGATCCACGACACCATCGAGAAGCTGCCGCAGGGGTACAACACGGTGATCGGAGAGCACGGGGCGGGGCTCTCCGGCGGGCAGAAACAGAGGCTGGCGATTGCGCGGGCGGTGTTGAAGAGGCCAAGGATTCTGATCTTCGATGAGGCGACGAGCGGGCTGGATCAGCAGACGGCGGAGAAGTTTGCGCAGACGGTGAATAGGCTGAAGGGCGTAGCGACGGTGCTGTTCATTGCGCATCAGCTGCCGAAGGGGCTTTCAGTAGACGAGGTGTTTACTCTGAACGCTGAAAAGGCAACACAAATGCGCGTGGTCGACGAGGGGCAATCATGATTATTGACGCAATTCCACACCAAGTATTGCGGACGGATGGCGCGACCGAAACCAACTCGATAGATGCATTCACAAATTTGAAAGCATTCTTGACTTTCAGGAAAACCTTGGAAGGGGTTCTCGGCCTTCAAGCCTATCGATGCCCATATCTCCTATCTGGCACGACGCCTCGCGTTGAGGTGTGTGCCCTGAATGATCTACAGGAAGAAAAGATACTCAAGGGGGAATAGATGTACCAACTGATACGAGGTTTCTTTCGTCCCGGTTATATTTTCGCGGACTCCTGGAATCAAGGCGCGCTGACATATTCTTGTCTCACCAGCATCCCGTTCTACGAGGAATCGGACAGGGCGGTAACCCTCGATCATGGTTTCCCGGTAAGTTGCATCTCAGGGGCGCTCCTAAGGTCCACAAGGAGGAGTCAGATGACATCGACTGCTGCGAACTATCTATGCAGCATTCTTTGTCGCCTTTTTATTCTTAGCTCGTTGGCTCTCCTCGTCACTACGCCGCAGCTTGCTATGGCCAAACCCAAGAATCTGTTGGTGCACTTGAGCGTCGTAGAGGGCGCAGAAGGCTCTGGTCCGCAGTACTCGGTAAAGCTTTTCCAGGACGGTACAGCCGAGTACGAGGGATTCAAGGACGCCAACGTCAGAGTGCGTGGCAAGGTTTCGTACACGTTACCGCCGGACGCCGTTACATCAATCCAGCGCCGTTTACATCAAGCCCGCTTGGAGAGTATTCCGACCGAAAGGCCGATACTGAATGTTACGAGGGCATTTGGTGTCTTGGTGGTGAATCTGGGTGGCGCAGTAAAGCGGTTTCAGGTATCGCGAGACCACTTGGAGCTGATGGAGGTCTTTAGGGATGTCCAGTCCCTACTCGCTACGGAGAGCCTACGGTGCCCGTACGAAGAGAAGAACTATGGATCCGAGTTCGGTTCGGTCGACAGATGTAAGTTTGATGAAGCATTTCTCGACAGGGCGATCGCACAGTTGAGGCACAAGGAGCAGCGCAGATCCCTACGCCGACAACCTTCTTCAGCGCCCGCTGGCGCGCATTCGTCCATGTTGATGCCGGCGCTGACAAGACTTCTCTTGGGGGTACGAGAACTATGAGCATCGGAAACGCAAGTCCGCAGTTCAAACGCTCCCTCCTTTCATTTCTGTCTTTCCCCCAGTTCGCTATAGCTATGCTCATCGCTTCGGTCGCCGGCTGCGCAGCCGGCGAGAAGACGTCCGTGATGGACAGAGTAATAGCCGTGTATGACACCCGCGGCGGGAGGCTTGGCCAAGACTACAGCGTGACCGTCTTTGAATCTGGCCGTGTCGTGTATCTCGGACGGAACCGCGTAAAGACCATCGGCCAGGTCGAGAAACAGATATCGCGGGAAAGCGTCGGGCGTCTTGTCGAAGCGATGCTGAAGATCGGTGTAGCGGATTTCAAGCCATTTGATGCCGCCACATCCGAGTCGGCACATATCACGATTCGCCTGAATGATCGCGTTAGCCGAACGCTAGAAATGGGATCTTTCGCTAACGAACGTTTCGTTCTTGCGGTCTCTGAGGCCTTTGAGCGTGTGACCCAAACGGCAGATTTGCGATGTCCATTCGTCGTTTCCCTGGGGGCAGGCTCGACTCAAGAGCTTTGTTCTTTGCACCAGGAAGCCGTTAAGACATTCCTTGGGGCAGAAGCCAGATGACATCCCAGAACGAGAACTACTTGTGGACCGGTCTATCCTGGAACTATCAGGACAACGCCCCGTTCTTCGGGGCACCCGTTACCCTCACCTACACTTATCTCCAAAGCCTGCCTGCGTACTACGTGGGGGTTTCACCTTCTCTTTTTTGGTCGGTCACTCCCACGGCTGCGGGTTGGTTCGATAGTGCACGCAACGCTTGGTCCCAAGTTGCCGATATCACCTGGGTCCATCAGCCCCAGGTCGGGAACACCGTTGGACAGATAACCTTTGGTTACCTCCCTCTCCAAGAAGTCGCTCTCGCCCTGCTTCCCGTGCCGCAGAACGAGCAAAAGCAGGGCGATATCTTTTTCACGACGATTGGCCAGTCAGGCCTCGACAACGCTTCGCCACGGCCTGGGACCGTGGGGTATTGGACAGCTCTCCATGAAATCGGCCACGCGCTAGGACTTGACCATTCAGCGAACGATGGGCTCGAAACGCTGTTTGCAGGCGCCACCGAGGTACCGAAGAGCGAACGCTCGGTCTTGTATACCGTGATGACCTACAACCATGGCGATCTCTTCCCGATCACGCCGATGGTTCATGACATTGCCGCAATTCAGCGGCTGTATGGCGCAAGCCCGTTCTCCAACGGAGGTTTCACAGACGACGAAGGCAACACCAACTGGGAATTTGCCGAGAACTCGCATCCGTTCAGCGACGTCACGACAGGAGATTTCGACAAGCCCGGCAATGTCCTGATGACGCTTTGGGATCCGCTCGGCGATCAGGACTTGGTTGACGCGCGGTTCATGAACAGCAAGGTTCTCATCAATCTACGGCCTGGAGAATTCAGCGCCATTGGAACGCAGGAAGGCGCAACAGGCGCGATTGATAGAACCAAGGTTAACGTTGGTATCGCTTTCGGCGCCGTCATAGAAGAGGCGAATGGCGGTAGCGGTGACGATGTGCTCATTGGCAATCATGTCGCGAACCGGCTGGACGGCAACGCCGGCAAGGACACCTTGGATGGCGGTCTTGCTGCTGGCGCGGGCACGCAGGGCGCGCCGCGCGGCCAAGGCGATGATCAAGCCGACATGCTTATCGGACGTGAGGGAGCTGACAAGTTCTTGCTGCGCGTTGGTGGCGGTATGGATGTCGTCGACGACGGTGGACAGTCCGACAGGTTGGAGTTCCGAGACTCCAACGACATAGCGCTGCCGTTCCAGCGGCTTGCGCTGAAAGAAGAGGGCGGTGATGGCTGGAAGTCGGTCGATGGCCGCTGGACATTCGCGCAATCGGGGAGCTCGCTTCAGGTAGCAGATACCGCAAGCGGTGCGCAGGCGCAGCTCCTTAACTTCGACGACGGTGACTATGGCGTCTTCAAAGTCGATCGCTGGACGGTTCCGCAAAATCCCGACAGGACGTTCTTCGGCGACAGGCGGAACCACGACGGAAATCCAGCAACGCCGGATGAGATCGACCCGGTAGACGATGGTTTTGGGAACTACGTCCGCGCTGACGGTCAGGACGGCAGGCCCGACATCGAGCTTGAGGACAGGGCCGACGAGTTCTTCGGTCGTTCCGCAAATGAAGTAGAAGTAGAGAGATTCCTGACTGCCGGCGGCAACGACACTGTATACGCAGATGGGCTGCTGAGCCGGACGTCCGCGCGCGGCGGACGCGACTTCATCGACGGTGGCGCGGGCAACGACTTCGGATCCAGTTCTAAAATGGAGGTAACGGTGTTATCGAGAAAGGCGCGGTCATGGGAGACGATCAGCGCCGCGCCTTGAAACCGATTCAACCAGCCCTCCAGCCATTCGAGCATTTCGATGTCGAGATGATTGGTCGGTTCGTCGAGCAGGAGCAGATGGGGTTCTTCAAGCAGAACACGTGCCAGCATGAGACGCGTCTTTTGCCCACCGCTCAGGTGTCTAACAGGTGTGTCCACGGGGATGTCCTCGAGACCAAGGGGACGGAGGAC
>DATIQH010000248.1:0-2473 GCA_035471155.1 Nitrospiraceae bacterium
GGTGGTGGCCTTACGTCCGTGCTTCGACGGGACCGGCAGCGGCGGCTCGGACTCGGGCTCTGACTCGAGCTCGATGCCGAGGTCGTCGGCTTCGGCCGCGAGCTCGCTGATTTGGGCTTCTGGCAGGGGTGCGAGCGAAGCCGTATGCCGCGACGCGTCCCATGCTTGGTTGTGTCGGATCATCGCGCCGAGGATCACGAGCAGCTTGCGAGCGCATGCAGTGAGGGCGACCTTTCAGCTCCCCATAGTCGAGAGCGCGATCATCCGGCCTGTATGCCGGCCAATGTATTTAAGATCCGACACGGCCAATCGCAATAGAGTCGGCAACACTCCGCTCAACCCAAAAGCCGGCGGGCCTAAGAGCAGAGCCGCGGCGACACAGGGTCCCCACCGAGGGTCCTCAATGACTCCCGCCACCTTGAAGAGCATGGGCTGGCCAAGCCATGCGATCAGAAAGGTCCAGGCTCCTGAGAACAGGAGCAGACCGGCCAATACCTGCGCGCCGGGATACCGGTCCGAGAGCCAGCCTCCAAAGGCATACCCGCTGCTCATGGCCGCAAGAATCACTCCGATCAATGCGCCCCAGACGAATAGTGAATTTCCGAAGACGGGAGCTAAGAGCCGGCTTCCCACGATCTCGATCGCCATCACGACCGCACCGGTCGCCAGAGCCGTGACCAAGAGAAACCATTGAGGGGGATGAGCCGACCGGTTCACAACATTCGCGCGGGAACGGGGCGCAGGATAGGAGGGCTATCAGGCGCTGCCCCGCGAGTCCCCACGATCACAGGCCGCCCCAGTTTTTGAAGTAGCGCAAAAGGTCGCGGACGGAAATCATCCCGACAATCTGCCCCTCTTCGGCGATCGCCAGATGCCGAATCCCATGTTCCGCCATCTTCTCACTGGCCTCATGGGCCGAGCTCGTAATCTCAATCGACAACAGCGGGCTGCTCATGACGGCACGGACCGACGTCTCTTGCGCCTGACAGGCTTCAGCCATCCCTTTGCGAACCAAGTCCGATTCGCTGACAATGCCGCTGTAGCGACCGGCCTCCTGCACCAACAAGGCGCCGACCCTCGCCTCACGCATCAGCTTGGCCGCCTCCAACAACGTTGCATCCGGACCGATCGCGCGCAAGGTCCGACGCATCATCACGGCAAGAGGTCGCTGAAAAGGTGTGGTTTGAATCGCCATACGACAGGATCCAACCGATGGAGGGTGCAAATAGTACCCAGCCCTTGTGCGCCTGTCAACGAGCGGCTTGAACCGCGCCTGACCTAAGCACGACTTTCTATAACTTTGTTGCTCACCTTTGGCACTGTTGCTATACTCGGCCAGATCTTTTTTGATCACAGGAGCACAGCCACTTATGCATATCAGTGTGATCGGAACCGGTTATGTCGGGCTGGTAACAGGAGCCTGTTTTTCGGAGTTCGGAGTCAACGTGACCTGCATGGATACCGATGCCAAACGGATCGCCAGGCTTGAGAAAGGCGATGTGCCCTTCTACGAGCCGGGGATCACAGAACTCGTCGCCAAAGGAATCAGAGAAAACCGGATCAGCTTTACCACCGACATCGCCAAAGCCGTGGACAAGGCCCTTGTCATCTTCATCGCAGTGGGAACCCCGCCACGGCCTGACGGATCGGCCGATCTCTCATATGTAGAAGAAGTCGGCCGTGGCATCGCCAAAAACATGACTGGGTACAAGGTCATTGTCACCAAGTCGACCGTCCCGGTCGGAACCGGAGAAAAACTGCGCGAAGTGATCAACGCCCATCAGTCGGGAAAATTCCGGTTCGACATTGTCTCCAACCCGGAGTTTCTTCGTGAGGGGTCCGCCATCGAAGACTTCTTGCGGCCGAATCGGGTCGTCATCGGCGCAGACAGCGAACAGGCTGTTGCGATCATGAAAGATCTCTATCGGCCGCTGTATCTGATTGAAACTCCGTTCGTCGTGACCGACATCCCGACGGCGGAGATGATCAAGTACGCCTCTAATGCCTTCCTCGCCACTAAAATTTCGTTCATCAACGAAATCGCCACGGTCTGCGAGCGGGTAGGGGCCAACGTGCAGATGGTGGCGAAAGGCATGGGACTCGACAACCGGATTGGATCGAAGTTTCTTCACGCGGGACCGGGATTCGGTGGATCGTGCTTTCCAAAAGATCTCGCAGCTCTCGTACAGACGGGGGAACGAGTCGGCTATCCCTTGCAAATCGCCGGCGCGGCCGCCCTCATCAATGAACAACAACGGGGCCGGATGATTGAGAAGATCACGAAAGAGATTGGGGGACTCAAGGGAAAAACGTTTGCGATGTTGGGCCTCTCCTTCAAACCGAACACCAACGACCTGCGGGATGCGCCGGCCCTCGCTATCGCACAAGAACTCATGAAACAGGGCGCCACGGTTCGAGCCTACGATCCCGCCGCGCTCGAAGAAGCCTGTCAGATCCTGCCGGGCCTCGTCCC
>DATIQH010000249.1:0-1819 GCA_035471155.1 Nitrospiraceae bacterium
ACGTGTCTCGGAAAAAGACGAAACCACACATGATCACGATGCATCTTATGAAGAGCATCGTCATGATGTCAATCCGACAACAGCCGGCCTGACAAACCATCCGAGACACGGCTTGTGCGTGCGAAAGTGGTTATGTTACAAACAGTGGTCTCATCGATCGGCAGGCCCTCTGGGCGACAACTCATCAATGAAATTCTTTCTCTACGGGGACCATCTCAACCCGACACAGCTGAAGCGTCGCGCTCCGGAACATCGGTTTCTGATACTGGCCGCCCTTCCCGAACACACGATCAAATTCTGCCGATGGTCCTCGCAATGGCGATGCGGCCTCGCCAGCGTGATCCCATCACCGGGAGAGCAGGTCTGGGGAGCGGTCTTCGAAGTGACGGACGAAGATCTCAAGCTGATGGATCACTTCGAAGAAGATGTGCCGCCAAGCGCGTTTCGCCAGGTCCAAGTCACCGTGCTGACGGAAGCCGGAGAGAAAATACCCGTCACCACCTATGCCGCCACCCCCATCGGCAAATTCAAACCCAAAGCGCACTATCTCGATTGGGTGATGAAGGGCCTCAAGCATTGGAAACTGCCAGAAGAAGCCATTGAGACATGGAAGTCGTACGCGCCGCAGTGAAATAGCCATCAAAGGAGAACTCATGCCGAAACCCAAGTATCACATCGTCGTCTGCACCAACGCCCGTCCTCCGGGCCATCCAAAACCCTCCTGCGGCAGCGCCGGATCAGCCGCGCTCCTCATGGCCTTCAACATCGGCCTCATGCAGAAGGGCGTGACTCCTGGTGAAGTCCTCGTCAGCGGGTCTTCCTGCTTAGGCCCCTGCGAGCAAGGACCAACCGTCGTCGTCTATCCGGACGCCACCTGGTACTCCAAAGTGACAGAAGCGGATGTGGCAACGATCCTGGACGAACACATCAAGGGCGGTAAGCCGGCTGCCAAGCTGAATCCCGACTCGGTGTGGAAATAAGCCTTTCCCTTTTGAGTCATGGCCAGCGCCATTTACCATGAACACAAATCCCATGCGCCCAAGTCAATTGGGTGCATGGTGATTACCTGCAGCGACACACGGACGCCCGACACCGATACGAGCGGCCACCGCATCATGCACATGCTCAAGGATGCCGGCCATTCGGTCGTCGCTTATCATCTCGTCAAAGACGAACCGGCGAAAATCAAAACCAAGATCAAATCCGCCGTGGCGGACAAGAAGGTTCAAGCGATCATCATCAACGGCGGGACAGGAATTTCTCGACGCGATTCAACCTTCGAAGCAGTCGATGCGATGCTGGAAAAGCGGTTGGTGGGATTCGGCGAGATCTTCCGTTATTTAACCTACCAGGACATCGGCTCTCCGGCCATCATGAGCCGCGCCACCGCCGGTATCATCAAAGGCCGCGTCCTCTTCTCCACCCCCGGTTCAGAAAACGCAGTCCGTCTCGCAATGGAAAAACTAATCTTGCCGGAGCTGGGGCATCTGGTGAAAGAACTCACTAAGTAACCGTTACCTAACGCCTCATCCCCCAGATTGTTCCCCGTAGGATGTTCAAAACGGCCAACCTTCTTCACCCGCCCAACCCTGGCGCGCCGAGGCGCACCTTTACCCAGGCAAGGCCGCAGGCGAGTCAAAACCGGAGGCGTACCCTCAGGGGTACGTTGAGGATTTTGACGAGCCGAGAACGAAGCTGGAGGCTGTTTTCAACATCCGTTTAGTCTTGGAAGATTTTTGGTTCAGAGTACGATGCCCTCGGATCAATCTTCGATTGCGCGTACCGCTTATAAAACATCAGAACATCCCGCACTGACACC
>DATIQH010000250.1:0-4780 GCA_035471155.1 Nitrospiraceae bacterium
CGATCGACACCGGCATGGGTGGGCCATTCATCTCGCGTGCAAACACAAATAATGTGTCCGTCGGAGATCCTTTGCCGACGAGGCCCGGCGCCATGGTCACCGTGCCTTTGATGGTCCGTGACTGTCCGGGTTGCCCGGCTGGCTGGACTGGCGCTGCCGATTCCGCATATGGTCTTTCGCGATCGATGACGACAGTGATGCCATCCACTCCAGACTGTATCGGCTGGCTCGTCCCCTCCAAATCTCCGTCTTGTGGCATGGCTTGGCCGGATTTTGACAGACGGGCCACAATCACCACCGGTCCGGCGCTGGAAAGCTTTCTTGACGGCATCGGGCTAGTCGAGTCATCAAGCTGAAACGTGAAGGGTAAATCCTTTCTCGACGCGCGCACGATCGACACCGGCATGGGTGGGCCATTCATCTCGCGTGCAAACACAAATAATGTGTCCGTCGGAGATCCTTTGCCGGCGAGGCCCGGCGCCATGGTCACCGTACCTCGGATCGTACGAGGTTGTCCCGCTTTCCCGGTTGGCCGAGCCGGCGCTGCCGATTCCGCAAAGGCGGGCATCGTTTTCCGCCCATCACCAAGCTGGCTTCGGGCTTCTTCAATGGCAGCCATCAGCTGCTGGGTCATCTCCGGATCTATATCCTGAGGAAGATTTGATCGAGCCAGTTCCCAATCCTTGACTGCACGAGCGAAATCTTTTCGGTTGAACGCCACGGTTCCTGACAGCATCAGAGCCTTCACATTGCGTGGATCGATCTTCAGCGCCTGTTGAATAAGAACTTCAGGCTTGCCCTCTAACTTGCGACCATGAACGACACCCAAGGTATCTGCATAGTCAGCGAGTAATTGCGCGTCATCAGGCATCAGGCCCACGGCTTTCTCGTATATCGCCACGGCCTCAGAGTAGCGCCCCAACCCTACATACGAACGCGCGAGCAATCCCCATCCCACGCCATCGTTTGGATTCTGCTCCATCTTCTGCTTGAGCCGTTCGACCAATCCTTCGAGCGCATTGGCGGACGAATGAGCGTCTTCCGGACCACCCTGCGCAGACATTGAGTCCACTGCCGGCTGGGTCATGGCAAGTGGATTGCCAATCTGCCAATAGATCAACCCACTGATCGTCGGAACGATAATGGCGATCGCAAATGCGACCGGACGACTATTCATCTGCCGCCGCGCAACTGCGGGAGCCAGCTCCGTAGCGCCTGTCTCCTCCAGCAGACGCCGCTCCAGCTCACGTCGCGCCTGCTGATACAACTCATCGGTGAGTACACCGTTGGCAAGGTCTTGCCCCAATTCTGCGAACTGCTGCCGGAAAATAGACAGTGTCTTCTCCTCCTCTCCCGTCGCGACAGTGGCTTTGCGCCTCAGCAGCGGCCACAACAAGAGGCCGAGGATAAGAAGGGTCATCGTCGATGCAATGGACCAGAATACGATCGTCACGGGCGATGCGCTCCTTCAGAAAGCAATTTCTCGACGCGGTTGTGCTCGGCTTCCGATAAAGTCACATCGGTCACTTTCTTTTGTCTCCTGCGCAGCGCAAACACCAATCCCGTCGCGCCGGCTACCAGCAAGAGGAACGGCCCCACCCAGAGCAATGTGGTCGTAAGCTTCCAGGGTGGCCGGTATAAAACAAAATCTCCATACCGCGCGACAAGAAAATCGATGATCTCCCGGTCGCTCATCCCCTTGGCAATCATCTCGCGCACTTCTCTGCGCAAGTCTTCAGCCAACGGTGCGTTCGAATCTGCCAACGTCTGGTTCTGACAGACCAGACAGCGCAGCTCGACGGCAAGGACTTTCAATCGAGCTTCAATCTGCGGGTCTGCAGCAAGCGGCTGGGCCTCGTACGCCGTCGCGAGACTTGGCAGTAGCAGTATGAGCACCCACAGCCATCTCATTGGTTCTGCAGTTCCCTGACCAGGGGCAAAATCTTTTTCTCCAAGATGTCCTCGCGCAGCGGGCCAATCTGCTTGTAGCGAATGACCCCGGCCTTATCGATCACGTAGGTTTCCGGCACCCCGTACACCCCGAAATTAATTCCGACACGTCCCAACTGATCTACGGCGACGATCGAATAGGGATTGCCCCACTCCTTCAGCCACGTCAGAGCTTCGCGCCGTTCATCCTTGTAGTCCATGCCGTAGATAGGCACTGCCCCGGATTGTGCGAGGCGGATGAGCACCGGGTGCTCATCCTTGCAGCCTCCACACCAGGATGCCCAGAAATTGAGCAACCATACCTGGCCCTTGAGATCGTTCGACGAAATCACTTTCTCTTGATCGTGGAGTTGCGGCAGGGAAAACTCAGGCGCCATCTTCCCAACCAAGGGAGACGGCAATTCGCGTGGGTTGAGCGTCAACCCGACTGCAAGAAAACCGACCACGACAATGAAGAGCCCGAACGGGATGAGAAACCGGTTCATGAGACAGTCGGGCGTGCCATCTGGGATGCCGCCGGCACCGTGGCCTCTTTCCGTCGCCAGGCCAGCCGATAGCGCCGATCGCTGACGGCCAGAATGCCACCCAAGGCCATGATCAAACACCCCCCCCAGATCCAATCGATGAATGGCTTGTGGTAAAGCCGCACACTCCAGGCTCCTCCTTCAAGCGGTTCACCTAATGACACATAGAGATCGCGCAAGAGCCCCGGCGAAATCGCCGCTTCCGTCATTGTCTGGTTCTGCACAAAATAGCGGCGTTTCTCCGGATACATAATCGTCACTTCTTTGCCGCCCTGGCTCACGTGAATCGTGCCCCGCGCCGCAACATAGTTCGGGCCGTTCACTTGCTGGGTTCCGTCAAAGCGGAATGTGTAGCCGCCGAGCGTCGCCGTCTCACCAACATTCATCCGCACATCCTGCTCCACCTCGAAACCCTTCACCATGGTCACACCCACAATGAAGAGCGCCACGCCTGCGTGGGCCAAGACCATACCCCAGTAGGCACGCGGCAGCAGAGCTATTCTACCCCCAATACTGCCACCGCCCTCGGCCTGGAGCAGTCGTTCCCTTAAATCCACCACGATCGTCGCCAAAATCCAGAAAGCCAGCAGGAGGCCAAGACTAACGAGAGGCGTCCATTGACCCATGAGCCACGGCACCACCACGGCTGTCACGAGACTGACGCCAAAGGCCCAGCGTAGACGAATGGCCAAGGCGGGCAGGCTCGCTTGCTTCCACTGCGCCAGCGGCCCGATCCCCATCAAAAAGATGGCGGGGGTCATCAAAGGAAGAAACACGGTGTCGAAGTACGGCGGACCGACAGAAATTTTGCCGAGGTCCAACGCATCCAAGAACAGGGGATACAAGGTGCCCAGAAGCACTGATCCCAAGGCCGCCACCAGCAACACATTGTTCGCGAGCAGCATTCCCTCGCGTGAGATTATGGCGAAGCCACCGCCTAGCCCGACGCGGGGCGCCCGCCAGGCATACAACACCAGGGAGCCGCCGATCACGATGGCCAAGAATACAAGAATGAACAAGCCACGCTTCGGATCTGTGGCAAATGCATGCACGGAAGTCAAGACGCCGGAGCGGACTAAGAAGGTCCCGAGCAGACTGAGCGAGAACGCCATGATGGCGAGCAGCACGCTCCATGCTTTGAAGCTGCCACGTTTATCGGTGACCGCCAGCGAATGCATTAATGCGGTGCCGGCCAGCCATGGCATGAATGAGGCGTTTTCGACCGGATCCCAGAACCACCACCCTCCCCAACCCAGTTCGTAATAGGCCCAGCCGCTCCCCATCGCGACACCCACTGTCATAAAACACCAGGCGACTGTCGTCCAGGGGCGTGACCAGCGCGCCCAAGCCGCATCCAGCGTGCCTCCCAAGAGCGCAGCAATCGCAAAAGAAAATGCGACGGAGAATCCTACGTACCCCATGTAGAGCATCGGCGGATGAATCACCATGCCGGGATCTTGTAACAGCGGATTCAGATCGCGCCCATCGAGGGCTGCTGGGATCAGCCGTTCAAACGGATTAGAAACCGTCAACATGAACAAGAGAAATCCCACGCTGACGAGGCCCATCACTCCTAAAATGCGGGCGCGCATCGCTTCCGGCAGATGGGTGGAGAAGAATGAAACTGCGACCATCCAAATGCTGAGGATGAACATCCAGAGAAGCAGTGACCCCTCGTGCGCGCCCCAGATGGCTGCAAGACGATAATGGAGCGGGAGTTGAGAATTTGAGGTGGCAGCCACATAGAGCACAGAGAAGTCTTTGACCGCAAAGGCGTACCCCAAACAACAAAAAGCTAATAGCACCAGGAGGAATTGCGCGCGCGCCGCCGGCTTCGCGATAGCCATCAGCGAGGAATCCCTCACTGCAGCCCCATAGATAGGCAGCGTTCCCTGCACCACCGCCACGCAGAGCGCAAGAATTAAGGCATAATGACCAATTTCTGGAATCATGTCGGCTCCTAGCGTGGATTGACAACCAGGGTGCCGCTGCTTTGCGCCCCTACGGTCTTGGCCTTGGCGAGCGCATCCGCTGCTTCCGGAGGCATATAGTTCTCATCATGCTTTGCCAGGACTTCACTCGCGAGAAAGGCTCCATCGGCTCTGAGTTGCCCCTGAGCCACAACGCCTTTGCCCTCTTTGAAGAGGTCCGGCAGAATTCCTTTGAACGTCACAGGCACCCGCTTCGCCATGTCGGTCACAACAAAGTGTACGGTGAGCCCGTCGCCTTCACGTGTGAGACTGCCGGCTTCCACCATCCCGCCGATACGGAAACTGCGCCCTTGGGGCACATCCCCATTGGCGGCT
>DATIQH010000251.1:0-2526 GCA_035471155.1 Nitrospiraceae bacterium
GTGCCGATATTCCATGATCCGTTCAGCCAACTGAGGGCCGATCCCTGGCAGCGCGTCAAACTCACGCTCCGTCGCCCAGTTCAGATCCAAGAGGCCCCTGTGAGATCGTTTCGAGGCAGCAAGAATATCCGGCCGATCTGACAACGAGGAGACAGAAGGTGGGCTCACCACCTGTGCGTTGCCACTGCCTGAAATAGTTTCAGCCTGCGGCCCCTCTAACGATTGTGCCGCGAGGTCGTGCTCCCGGTCGAATGAGGTCGGCAGGGTCCACCCGATCCAGAACACGACTCCCATAGTCGCCGCAAACATCCCGAGTTTAAGGAGAAACGATTGCCACATTATTGCGCCCGCTTTCGTACTTGGTGAATTGCCTTCCCCTGGGTATCTTCAGCCGCTTCCATCAGACCTTCGGACAGCGTCGGATGCGCATGGATCATCTCGGCCATTTGTGTGACCGTCGCCCCGACCTGCATCGCCATTGCCGCTTCATGCACCAGATCAGCTGCGTGGGCTCCGACGATGTGCACGCCAAGAATCTTGCCGCTCGAAGACTCGGCTATAATCTTGAACAACCCCGTTGTATCCCCTGTCGCTTGCGCTTTCCCCACCCCGGCATATCGAAAACGCCCCACAGTAAGCGCCTGATCTGGATTCTGCCCGGCGGCTTCGACTTTTTCTCGAGCTTGCTGCTCCGTCAGACCCACGCGACCAATTTCCGGTAGAGTAAAAATTCCGGCAGGGATCACGTCGTAACGAACGGTCGCCTGATGCCCCATGATATTCTCGACCGCAACTTTACCTTGCGCCGAAGCCACGTGCGCCAACATGGCCTTGCCGACGACATCGCCGATCGCATAGATCCCCGGTACAGTGGTTTCCATCTGATCGTTGACGAGAATCTCTCCTCGCCGTCCCGTCTGCACTCCCGCCTGCTCCAATCCGATACCTCGGCTGTTCAATCCTCGGCCTACGGACACCAGTATCTTTTCGGCCGTGACTTGCGCACCGTCTTTGAGGTAGGCGGTGATGGTCGCCGGTGACCGCTCCAGCCGCTCAACGGTAGTCCCGGTCAGGACTGTCACGCCGCGTTTCTTCAGCTCCCGCTCCATCGTCGATGAGATGTCGCTATCCTCCAGAGGAAGCGCGCGCACCATCAATTCGACAATCGTGACCTTCGTTCCCAGGCCGCTATAGAGCGCCGCGAACTCACACCCTTCGACTCCTGCGCCGACAATCAGCAGACTGGCAGGAATGCGATCGAGGTCGAGGAGATGCCGGCTTGTGAGCAGTTGCTGTCCGTCAATCGGAAACTGCGGCAGGTTTGGCCAGGACGACCCGGTAGCTATTATGACTGCATCAGCCTGAATATCCCGCATCGTACCATCGGGTGCAGTCACCGTGAGCGTCTGCCGATCCCGTAGCGATCCAGTTCCCGACACATGTTCGATATTCCATGCCTTGAAGAGCGTCGCAATGCCCTTCACAAGAGTCGCCACCACCGTATTCTTTCGGGCGACCATCCGAGCCAGATCGTATGTGACTGGTCCTTGGACGAGCAGCCCCAGATCCTCGGATTTTTTAACCTTGTCCCCGAGTTCGACGACCGATAGGAGAGCCTTGCTGGGAATGCAGCCCCAATTTAAACACACGCCGCCAAGCGCATGGGACTCGACGACGGTCACGCGGGCGCCAAGCTGAGCCGCCCGGATCGCGGCGACATAACCGCCGGGTCCAGCGCCGAGAATGGCGATGTGTTTCTGGGAAGTCATTGAATCATCGGCTCAGCGCCGCTTGATTCATTGCGAGCGGTCACAATGATCCAATTGCACAATGCTTCAATGTTTCTGGCCGGCAAGAAAGACTTCATACTGTGCGGCAGTCATCAGTGTATCCACTTCGCTCGCGCTCGACAGATCGATCACCGCCATCCAGCCTTTGCCGTAGGGATCGGAGTTCACCACTTCCGGATGGTCCTTCAAATCGACATTGACTTTGGCTATAGCGCCGCTCACCGGCGTGTAGATCGTGGAGGTCGTCTTCGTCGATTCGACCTCACCGATCTGCTGCCCGGCCTTGACGACCATCCCGAGCTTCGGCAGGTCGATGAAGACAATATCTCCCAACGCATCTTGGGCAAAATGACTGATACCGACAGTCGCCTGCGTGCCGCTCACCCGCACCCATTCATGTTCTTGATGATAACGGAGATCTTGCGGAATCATGCGCGCTCCCCCTCAATCGTTCCTATCCGACCAGATCCATCTCAGCGAAGAAATATCCAATTTCGAACTTGGCGGTTTCCGGCGAATCAGAACCGTGTACGGCGTTGAATTCGATATTCGCCCCATGAACCTTGCGAATCGTGCCAGCCTCCGCCTTGGCCGGATCGGTGGCGCCCATCAACTCCCGATTCTTCTTGATTGCATTGTCCCCCTGCAGGACCAGCACCACGACCGGACCCGACACCATGAACGTGCAGAGGCTATCGAAAAACGGACGGGCTTTATGCACGGCATAGAACCCCTC
>DATIQH010000252.1:0-2621 GCA_035471155.1 Nitrospiraceae bacterium
GTGTCGGAGCAGAGTCTCTATAATTAGAACGAACGGTCGGTCGAGTTAGAAGTAATTCTGGCCTGCGAAGCCTATGGCATCTGACTGATTCCCTGGAGTCCGCTCGCGCGCGGACTCTTGGCCGGGGCCTTGAAGCCGGCACCGGTCGGCCGACGAGCGGATGAAGATGTGAAGAAAGACATTGAGAAGTATCGCCCCAAACTGGAAGCCTATGAGGCCTTGTGCGTGCAACTCGGTGAGCACCCGGCCGATGTTGCGCTCGCCTGGCTGCTGCACCAGAAGGTCGTCACAGCGCCGATTATCGGACCGCGCACGATGGAGCAATTGAACGACACGATGAGGGTGCTGAGTCTTACATTGAGCCAGGAGACATTGAAACAGCTCGACGAGATCTTCCCCGGCCCAGGGGGGCCTGCGCCAGAAGCCTATGCATGGTGATCACGGTTCAGCCTGCCTGATCGCTGCACGGTTATCCATTTCTTTCCGGACCAGTTCTTCAGCTTTCAGCCAGTCTTCCACATCGCGCTCCGCCTGCCGTCCCCGTTGCTCATAGAGTTCGTAGGCTTTTTTCGCGATCCGTTCCCTCACCTCGTCTGAATACTTCTGCATAGACTCAGGTTCAGGCGAGAGGTTCCGTTCCCCTGCATGCCGGTGAGCCGGATTGTTGGTTGTCATAGGCAGCCCTCCTTCGACAACAAAACCGTCCCCATAACTATACCAGTTGCCTCACATAACAAGCAGCCGGTATTCATTGATCTTGCATCCTCAATCTCACCACACTTAGAATGTGCCTCATTGCGAGGCCTCTATGCCCTGTACAATTGGCCCCTATGGCCGCTCCCCTGAACCCTCCGTTCTGTCTCACAATGGTGGACTATTTCCCAAGCAGCGACTGGCCTGCCGATTAGGCTTCTGGCTCCTGCTCACAATTATGATGCTGAGCAGCGGACCAGTCTATGCGGAATGGGTCTTGACGAGTGGCGACGACGAAGTGGGATTAAAGGTCTACGTCGACCCGGAGTCCATTCGCCGCAAGGGAAATCTTGCAAAGATGTGGCAATTGTACGACTACAAGACCGTTCAAACAGTGGTGGGAGATTCGTTGTTGTCTATCAAACGGTACAATGAGTTCGATTGTACAGAGGAACGCATACGCATGCTTGCCTATACATGGTTCGCGGGCAACATGGCCACCGGCAAGGTGGTGTACAGTACCCCGAGTACCCCGGAGGAACAGCAGTGGGAGCCGGTCGTCCCGCGCACGATCAATCGAACTCTGTGGAAAGTGGCATGCGATAAGAAGTGATCCTGAACGGTCTTCGCCGAATGTTTCCCTCATGAATGCCTCACGGTCTCTTTTCCTATCGGGTCTCTATATTATTCTCGATCCATCAGTCTGCCCTGCACGACCGTTGGTGGAGGTGCTGACAGTCGCGGCTGAAGCCGGCGCCACCCTCTTCCAATATCGCAACAAGACTGCATCGATGAAGGACGCCTACGGGGAAGCCTTAGCCCTCCGACAAGCTGCCGCGAAGGCAGGCGTCCTCTTCATCGTCAACGATCGTTGCGACCTGGCACTGGCGGTAGATGCCGATGGCGTGCATCTGGGGCAGGGAGACTTGCCGCTCGACTTGGCGAGAAAGGTGATGGGCCCGGAGAAGTTGATCGGGATCTCCACGCACAACCCCGATCAGGTGCGAGAGGCCACAGCCGGGCAACCGGACTATCTCGGCTTTGGTCCCATCTTTACACCAGGCTCCAAACAGGACCATGACCCGGTGGTCGGGCTTGAAGGATTACGCGCGATGCGCGCGCTCACCTCATTGCCGGTCTTCGCAATCGGTGGCATTCACGTCGATCAAGTCCGAGAGGTCTTACGCGCGGGAGCCAACGGGGTGGCAGTCATCTCCGCAATCCTGAAGGCCCAGGATATCAGCCAGGCTGTGAAATCGTTTCTCGCGCAGATCTAAGCTTGCCATGTTTCATGAATCAGCGGGCTAGGACCAGCCTTGCCAGCTTCTTGATCGGAGCGGTCCCTGCAAGGCGGATTAAACCCTCATTCCAATTTTTTTTCATGTTCGGGCTGTAGGGGAGTGGGCCTACCACTGGGACCCCTGCAAGTCGTCGAAGAAGATTCACGGTGGACTGCCCTTGCAGGCGAGCGGTCTTTGTACGTGCAGGGCGACACTGATTTAAGACCAATGCCACGACGGGAATCTTTCGCCGGCGGAGCGCGTGAATCGTCAACAAGGCGTGGTTGATTCCCCCAAGACCAGACTCTCCGACCACCAGAGTTTGCAACTTCATTTGATAGATGAGGTCTATTGCACTAAGCAATTGAGTAACAGGTGTATGTAAACCCCCAGCTCCTTCAACAACCATATGTGCGTGCTTCCGACGTAGATGCTCGAAGGCGCGCATGATCGTTGCCATTCGGATAGTCTTTCCTTCCGCTCGCGCAGCAGAGAGTGGCGCGACAGGAAGTCGAAAAACATAGGGACAGATTTCTGCCATTGAATCACAGCTTCCAGCGGCACTTCGCAACCGCGCTCCATCAGACTGAGCCTTAGTCGACCGGGATACCCCCGTCTCAATCGGTTTCATCACTCCCACATCGATCC
>DATIQH010000253.1:0-4930 GCA_035471155.1 Nitrospiraceae bacterium
GGGTGAGCCAGCCGATACAGTCTGGAGTGGACGGGGTCACCGTCGTCATCGATCGTGAGAGATCGTACGCGGAATCGGCGGCGCCAGTCCAGCCAACCGGGCAACCCGGACAGTCACGGACCATCAAAGGCACGGTGACGATGGCGCCGAGCTTGGCCGGCAAAGGATCGCCGACGGACACCTTATTTGTGTTTGCACGCGAGATGAATGGCCCCCCCATGCCGGTGTCGATCGTGCGGGCGACGAGAAAAGATTTACCGTTTACATTTCAGCTCGATGATTCGACCAGTCCGATGCCTTCCAGAAAGCTCTCCAGCGCCGGGCCGGTCGTGATTGTGGCCCGCCTATCGAAGTCCGGCCAAGCCATGCCGCAAGACGGAGATTTGGAGGGGGTGAGCCAGCCGATACAGTCTGGAGTGGACGGGGTCACCGTCGTCATCGATCGTGAGAGATCGTACGCGGAATCGGCGGCGCCAGTCCAGCTGGCCGGGCAACCCGGACAGTCACGGACCATCAAAGGCACGGTGACGATGGCGCCGAGCTTGGCCGGCAAAGGATCGCCGACGGACACCTTATTTGTGTTTGCGCGTGAAACGAATGGTCCCCCCATGCCGGTGTCGATCGTACGGGCGACGAGAAAAGATTTACCGTTTACATTTCAGCTCGATGATTCGACCAGTCCGATGCCCTCCAGAAAGCTCTCCAGCGCCGGGCCGGTCGTGATTGTGGCCCGCCTATCGAAGTCCGGCCAAGCGATGCCACAAAGTGGGGATTTGGAGGGGACGAGCCAGTCGGTACAATCCGGCGTGGATGGGATCACCGTCGTCATCGATCGTGAAAGACCGTAACGCCGAGAAGCCCACAGGCCGCTCTCTTCCATTGCCTCGCATGCTGTGCTCCTGCCGCTGATCCGTCACGTATCGTTAGGGCGCTCTGTTTATTGCACAAGCCCACTTGACATATTCCGATGTATGCTGAGATATATGCGCGCTATTCGCTAATCGATAAGTGTACTCAAGAGCGTAGTGATGTGTTTTCCACAAAGGGGGAGTATGCGCATGGTCAACAAATTTTGGCTGAGGTGTGGTCTGCTGGTCTGCGGCGTGCTGTTTATTTCAATGGGAACTGGATATGCGGAACCAGCAGCGCCGGCCAAGTCGTCTGGACAGTCGCTTGCGATCAGCGGCAAGGTCAGTATTGCGCCGAGCCTTGCCGGCAAGGGGTCCGCAACGGACACGTTATTTGTGTTTGCCCGTGAGACAAATGGCCCACCGATGCCGGTGGCGATCATGCGGGCGACGAAGAAAGACTTGCCCTTTACGTTCCGGCTCGATGACTCGAACAGCATGATGCCGTCCAGAACACTCTCCGACGTAGGCACGGTAGTGATTGTGGCCCGTCTGTCGAAGTCGGGCCAGGCCATGCCACAAAGTGGGGACTTAGAGGGGATGAGTCAACCAGTGAAGCCTGGAGCAGATGGGATCACCGTCGTCATCGATCGTGAAAGACCGTAGTGTCAGCGTGGGTAATGGTGACGTTTTTTTATTATGCTGATCACTCTTTTCGACAGCCTCAAGGTGCCTTTTGAAGGCATTTATCTTGCAGATTTGGCACATGAATTTATTTTTTACGAATCTAACACATGTTCCTCAAATACTCTTGACAACTGAGAGACTCAGAGATATAAATGCGCCTCACGTGAAGGATTAATGTACTCTAATATGAACACAATTAAGCGCAAGACCAGCATAAACGCAAGACCAGACAATTTTTCTCGACCATGAATGAGTAGCGGTGCACACACTTATTAGGAAGGAGCATTCAGTTATGAGGTCCAAACTTTGGGTGAGGTGTGTTCTAGTCCTCAGCGGCATCCTGCTTGCTGGGACAGCTCAGGCGGACTTCCCCAGCGTCCCCAAGGAAACCTACGAGGCGCTGAAACTCGATCGGTCGGCCAGCCCCAAGGAGTTGCATGAGGCGTTGACGAAGCGCTTCGTGGATCCAGGCAGAGGCGCGGGGAAAGGGCAGTACGGCCAGTATTGGGAGCCGATCCCAATGAGCAAGTATTTCGATCCAATGTCGTTCTACAAGCCCCCGACATCGGTCAAGGAAATCGCGACACGCGAGCAGTGTGTGAAATGCCACACCGATGAGTCGCCTGGCTGGGTGGCCATGTGGAAGAGAAGTACGCACGCCAATCTTGACAAGATTCGCAAGCTTACCCCAAGTGACGACACCTTCTATAAGAAGGCGAAGCTGGAGGCAGTCGAGGAGAACTTGCGCTCGCTAGGCAAGCTCGGTGCAAAAGAGAAATTGAAGGAAGTCGGCTGCATCGATTGCCACGTGGACATCCTTACCAAGAATAAGGCTGATCACCGGGTCGACCTGAAAATGCCCACTGCCGATGTGTGCGGCAACTGCCATCTGCAGGAATATGCCGAGCGCGAGTCCGAGCGCGACACGATCTTATGGCCGAAGAACCAGTGGCCGAGGGGCCGCCCGTCGCACGCGCTGGATTACAGGGCCAACGTCGAGACGGACATCTACGCCGGAATGTCGCAGCGTGAGATCGCTGACGGCTGCACAATGTGCCACACCAACCAGAACAAGTGCGACAACTGCCATACCAGGCACGAATTCTCGGTGGCCAACTCCCGCAAGCCTGAAGCCTGCGGCACCTGCCACAGCGGCGCCGATCACAACAACTGGGAAGCCTACAATGGGTCGCAGCATGGGCTGGGGTACCAGGCCTCTAAAAGTCAATGGAATTGGAATGTACAGCTCAAGGATGCAGTTGCCAAGGGCGGGCAGCGCTTCCCTACCTGCCAGAGCTGTCATATGGAGTACCAGGGCAAATTTAGCCACAACACGGTGCGTAAGGTTCGCTGGGCGAACTATCCCTTCGTGCCTGGCATTAGAGAACCTGTATTTGGCGAGTGGGGCATGAAGCGCCTGGATGCGTGGGTCAAGACCTGCACGACGTGCCATTCTGAGACCTTCGCGCGCGCATGGTTGGAGTTTATGGACAACGGCACCTCTGAGGGACTCGATAAATACGATGAGGCGCACAACGTCGTCCGTAAGCAGTATGACGCAAGACTCCTCACCGGTCAGAAGAACAACCGGCCTGCCCCTCCTGCGCCGGCTAAGGCCCAGTTCGACCAGTTTTGGCAGATCTATTGGTCGAAGAATAACAGCCCTACAGCGATCGAGCTCAAGCTCTTCGAAATGGCTGAGGACCATCTGGTGCAACTGCACGTCAGTCTCGCGCACCAGTATCCAGGGTTCACCTACACTGTCGGCTGGGCAGCGATGAACCGAGCTTATGTCGAAATCATGGACGAGGACACCAAGCTTAAAGAGAAGCTGATGCTGATGGAACGGGTGGCCAAACTCGAGCAGAGCAAGACCAGTAGCCTGCTGGATTTCGATAGCACGGACGGGAAGCTTACGCTCGGCAGCGTGGGCGGCGGATTGTTGCTGACCGGCACCCTCGCACTCGCCGGATGGAGCAGACGCAAGAAGAACCAGCGGTGACAACGGGCGCAGCGCAGACAATGGATGGAGCGCTAGCGCGATCAAGCAATAGAATCCTCCCGTCGCTAGGAATAGTCCTAGTGGCGGGAGGACTTCTTATGCTTGGTTGGTTTGCATTTATGTGGCTCAATCCAGGCCCAGCACCGTATCACTACCGCTTAGTGGAAGAGGGCGGTATTGATAAGTTCAGCAAGCTCGGACTAGATGCTTGGCCTGACCTTGGAATCAGCAAGCAAGAGATTCTAGTAGAGGGTGTGGACGAACCGGTAGCTGTCGCCTATCTTGCCCGCCGCGGAAATACAAAGCCCGTTATGCTCGCCTGGGAAAATCAGGCCAGCGAACCATTGATTTTCGTCGACAGTAAGCTTTCCGAGCTGACCCTGTTGGCACCAGCGATTGCGAAGCATGTGCCGAAAGGCGCGGCCATTCTTGCCTGGTGGGACACCTCGCGTCAGATTCAGCTATTGACGGGGTTAGAGACGGTGTTCACCTCACATCTCAGCGGACCTCTTATCACGCCGTCGCTCTGGCGCCTTCGTATTGAAGCGATCGAGAAATACGAACGCGACTTCTGGGGCTCTACGGTAAGCGCAGAAGAGAGGGGGAAATTCCAACGCTTTGCTGACGCCCTGTCGGCAGAGCCAACGGAGGGTGTAAGGATACTGCGTGAACTGACTGGCGGGCGCGAAGCCTATGTCGTGGTTCAGGCCTCGGACCTCTACAAACTCGGGCAGATGCGCCCCGATCGCATCGGTGTCGCCTACAAGGACTTCCCCTTGAAGGGTGGGGATGTGCATGGACTAAGCGCGATGGTGAAACGTTACCAATTGGACAACAACTACACTTCCCAAACAGTGTATGGACTCTCGGAGAGTTTAGTGCGCGCCTACTACCTCACCGATGATAAGAGTAATAACACGCTGCTCGCACAGATGCTGTCCATGACGACCTCGCAGCCTCTCGAATTCAAAGCCGTCCAGTTGGTCCATAAACAGGGAGCCTATTGGGTGTATAAGATTCCGTCTGCGCAGCCATCGAATAGCTGATTCTTTGAGTGGCTAAAGTGGAAGGACCGTTATTGTAAATCTTGCACAGTCTCGATAGAGTAATGCATAATCGGTTTTTCAAGCACGACCACGAATAGTTTTCTAGAAAGGAGACACCCGTGAAGCATCTCATGACACTCACACTTGCCGCTACGGCGTTGTTTGCTGTCTTAGTCGGAACCGCTGCCGCCGAAACTCCATTTGAGGGACGGAAGAAATGCAGTAATTGCCACAAGAGCGAAGCCGACTCATGGCTCAAGAATCAAACAGAAGCTCGAAGCCATCTGGCACGACGCTGGCCTAGGCCCATTCCCCCAGGAGCAAGAATCATGACCACACTCGACGAC
>DATIQH010000254.1:0-17343 GCA_035471155.1 Nitrospiraceae bacterium
ATGCCATTGGAAATGTCCGCATGTTTTCGATACGTGTCGTAGAGGGTGTTGTATGGAAACGGATGCGTCGAACAAATGAATCCGATGGATCATACTGAATCATCAGGCGAAAGCGAACTGAAGGGGGAAGCATCCAGTGCATCAGGTCGAGGGAATCCTTTGAAGACTCGATATCTTGCTCGAACTTTCACCAAGGCTCGTAATCGAGCGGGCCTGTTGGATTTCCGGTTCCACAATTTGCGCCATACGTTTGCTAGCAGACTGGTGCAGAGGGGCATTGACCTCTACTAAGGTGCAACGACTATTGGAACACAAGACGGGCTTGATGACGCAACGCTATTCCCACCATTGCCCAGAGAGTTTGCGCGAGGGAGTCAGAGTGCTAGAAATGCCGCTTGCGGTTGGCACAAATTTGACATAAGCGGCCATTAGTCGAAATGGTCAACTTTGTAAGTCGCTGGAATAATATGTGGTGAGCCGGCTGGGACTCGAACCCAGGACCCTCGCCTTAAAAGGGCGATGCTCTACCAACTGAGCTACCGGCTCACCGAGCGAAGAGTGCGAATTCTACCACCGACGCTCAGCCCGTGCCTAGACCACACGTCGCGAGAGTTGCGTGACTTGCGAGAAAAGCGGGACGGGCCGGACGAGTCATCTTTGCGAGTCACGCCTGTCGCGCAGTTCGCCGTTGGATCCAGACGTTTCACGTTTTACGTTTCACTTTTCACGAACGCCGCGGGGCGATTTTGAGCGGATTGCGAAGAATGATGGTTTCGCGGCGCTTCGAGCCGGTGGAAATCATATCGATGGGACACTCGGAAATGTCCTCAAGGTATTGGAGATAGCGCTTGGCTTCCACGGGAAGCTGTTTATACGTGGTCGCGCCGGTCGTCGCGCCGGACCAACCCTTGAAGGTTTTGTACACCGGCTCACAGTCGGTCAGCGCCTGGAGATCGGCCGGCATATCCCGATACAGCGTTCCCTGATACCGATAGCCTGTACACACCTTGAGATCCTTACAGCCGTCGAGCACATCCAGTTTCGTCACGGCCAATGACGAAAGCCCATTCACTTTGGTGGCGTAGCGCACAAGGACACCGTCGAACCAGCCGCAGCGGCGCGCGCGCCCCGTCGTCGATCCGAACTCTTTCCCTCGTACTTGAAGCCCGTCTCCCACCGCATCGGTCAATTCCGTGGGGAACGGCCCGCTGCCGACACGCGTGGTGTAGGCCTTGACGACTCCGAGCACCGCGTCGATCTTCGTCGGCCCCACGCCCGTTCCCGTCGAGGCGCCGCCGGCCGTTGAGCTGGAGGACGTGACGTACGGATAGGTGCCGAAGTCCACATCCAGGTGTGTCCCCTGCGCCCCTTCGAACAACACAGTCTTTCGCTTCTCGATCATCTTATTGACGAGCATGGCGGTATCGACGATATGGCTCTTCAGCCGATCGGCATAACCCATGTACTGCCGGAACACTTTGTCGACGTCGAAACGCTCCAGCTTATACAGCTGTTCGAGAAACCAATTGATCTCGACCACGTTCTCTTCAAGTTTGGCTCGAAAGGCCTTCGGATTGAGCAGGTCCCCCATGCGAATACCGACCCGCGACATCTTATCGGCATAGGCCGGGCCAATCCCCCGACCCGTCGTCCCGATCCGGCGGGAGCCTTTGGACTGCTCGGCCGCTTTGTCGATGGCCTTATGGTACGGCAGGATGAGATGGGCCCGCTGGCTCACGACAAAATTCTTGCCGATCTTCACGCCTTGAACCTGGAGATGGTCCAGCTCTTCGATCAACGAGGCCGGGTCTACGACGACCCCGTTCCCGATCACACAGAGCGTCCCGCGATAGAGGATACCTGAGGGAATGAGGTGAAACACGAAGGTGCCCCGTTCATTGATCACGGTGTGCCCTGCGTTAGACCCTCCTTGATAGCGAACCACCGCGTCGACGTCGCGGGCCAAGATATCCACGATCTTCCCCTTGCCCTCGTCACCCCACTGCGCCCCAATCACCACGAGATTTCCCATCATCTGACATGCTCCCCAAAAAAAGAGCCCTGGCTGGACTCATGGCCAGGGCCGGAGCGGTATGGTAGGGACGCTCCTATTGTTTGTCAAGAACAGTGACGGTCAATTTACTCTTAGTTCTTTTCTCTTCTATCATCTTCAAGGGCAGGCCCCAACTGTCTCTTATTGCGTGCGTCGAACGAAATACATGCTCCTTCAAGCTTGCTCGTCGCCCTAAGGGGAGCAGCCAGACTGTCCTTCACTGCGCGCGACATTCTCACCCGCCCAACCCCGAGCGCGCCGAGACGCGCTCTTCTCCCTAGCGAGCACAGTTTCATCGTGCGCGTTCTGCGAGCAAGAAGGATGGTCTGGCTGCTCCCCTCCCGTTTTCTTGACTGCCGCGGGAGGGCCATGTTAGCATGACCGCGGATTCACAAGGATTTTCGCGAATTTCTGAATCAACCGATATGGGGCTGTAGCGCAGTTGGGAGCGCGCGTGAATGGCATTCACGAGGTCGCCGGTTCAATCCCGGCCAGCTCCACCAAACCGCACTTCGCATGAGCCGGCGGTTATTTTAGTTTGATCGTAATCACCGCCGCAGGATAAACCCCGCACACGCTCGCTAACTCTTTTTAACTTTTCTCATGCTTCAAATCGAGTCAGTCAGTAAACAATATTCCACGAGGGTTCTGCTTACCGGAGCCTCCGCCCATCTCCGTCCGAACTCACGGGTCGGCCTGGTGGGGCCCAACGGCGCCGGTAAAACCACGCTCTTTCGGATGATCCTCGGAGAGGAATCTCCCGATAAGGGAGGAATCCGCAAACGCCCTCGTCTCCGCATCGGCTATCTTCCGCAGGAACTCGAAACCATCACGGGCAAGACCGTGTTGGACGCCACCCACCGCGACCTGTATCCCG
Source organism: Nitrospiraceae bacterium (assembly GCA_035471155.1). Lineage (GTDB taxonomy): Bacteria > Nitrospirota > Nitrospiria > Nitrospirales > Nitrospiraceae > Palsa-1315. The sequence goes on from DATIQH010000254.1 coordinate 2,931, forward strand.
AACATGAAGCCGAGCGTATTCTCATGGGGTTGGGATTTTCGGAAATCGACTTCGGCCGAGAGGTCGAAAAACTGTCCGGCGGCTATCGGATGCGCGTTGCGCTGGCGCATCTGCTGCTGACTAACCCCGACGTGCTGCTGCTCGACGAACCGACCAACCATTTAGACAAACCGACGCAACGCTGGTTCGAGCAATTTCTGTTGAATTCGGAAATGACGCTGTTGATCATCAGTCACGACACAGCGTTTCTCGACCGCGTCGTCACCCACATCTGGGATCTCCGACACCACAAGATCGAAGAATATCGCGGCAACTATACCTCGTTCAAAAAGATTCGCGCAGAGCGGGACGCTCAACGTCAGGCTGCCGCGGGGCGCCAGGCGAAAGAGGTCGCGCGAGTCCAAACATTCGTGGATCGATTCCGTTACCAAGCGAACAAAGCCAGCCAGGTCCAATCACGCATCAAGCAGCTTGAGAAGGTCAAGATGATCGAGGTCAAGCGCGATCCCAAACGGGTGAAGTTCAAATTTCCCCTCCCGGCAGCGAGCGGTCGGCAGGTCCTGGAACTCCAAGGCGCGGCAAAACGCTACGGGGAAAAAGTCGTCTATGAGCGAGTGGATTGCTCTGTCGAGCGGGGGCAGCGCATCGCGCTGGTGGGAGAAAACGGCGCAGGAAAAAGTACGCTGCTCAAGATGCTGGCCGGAGTGTTGGAGCCTGACAAAGGGACCAGAACGGTCGGCCACGGCGTCACACTGCACTACTTTGCCCAACACCAGGCTGAAACGCTGAACCCTGAACATACCATTCTCGACTCCCTCTCCGAAATATCGAGCCAGGCAGAAACGAATTTCCTCCGGGGGATTGCCGGCGCCTTTCTCTTCACCGGTGACGATCAAAAAAAGCCGATCAAAGCGCTGAGTGGCGGGGAACGTAATCGCGTCGCGCTCGCACGAATGCTGGTCGAGCCGGCCAATACGCTGTTACTCGACGAGCCGACCAACCATCTCGATCCGGCTTCAGTCGATATGCTCACCGATGCGCTGTCGGACTTCCCGGGCACGATCATCTTTATTTCCCACGACCCCACCTTTCTGACCAGAGTCTGCACGCGCGTCATTGAAATCGAAGAAGGCAAAGCCCGAAGCTTCTCCGGCGATTATGAGTATTATTTGTGGAAGAAAGCGCAAGAACTCGAATCTATCAAGGAAACGAGCGCCGACCTGAAAGGGGTAGATCGCGGGCAGGATGCCGGGCCGACCAGGGCTATGGCCTCACAAGTACAGACTAAATCCTCAGCCGGAGATCGCCGCGATTTGAATAAGACTCAGGCTCGTCTGGAAAAACAGATCGCACGGGCTGAGACCGAGATCGCCGACTGTGAAACGAAGATCAAGGCTCGAGATATCGAATTGGCTGATCCCGCACTCTACAAGAATGAATCTACCAAGTGGAGCGTGCTTCAAACGGAATACGACGGGTGGAAAAAGGACCTTGTGCGACTCACTGCCCGGTGGGAAACGCTTTCAGCCGAACTGGAAGAAGTCAAACAAAAGCTGACGGCATTCGCCTAGCAGAGTAGCGCGCAGGAAACGTATTCTGCGCGATAGTGGAACACTCCAGCGGACGGCTCAAAACGATCATTCAACAAGGCCGCAGGAGAGAAATAACCGGAGGCGTACCCTCTCGGGTACGTTGAGGATTATTTCGATCCGAGAACGAAGTTGGGGATCGTTTTCAGCCGTCCGCTAGAGGGAGGACTTGACCGTTTCTTCAAGATAATAATACAACCAGCGGTTCTTCTCTTTCGTCACCAGCTCATCCCAGATCACACCGATTAGAAACCCTTTCTCCCACGATTTCACCCAGGCAACTTTCCCGTCGAGCTTTTCCATCTGTTCCGCGCGATCCGAATCGAGAAACGCCAGCGACACGGTCACCGGTTGAGCCATCGCCAATTTTTCTTTCGTGTGCAACCCTGCGCCGACTTTGTTGACATTATCCAACACGGCGGTAATCGCCTTGGCCCCGCTCTTTGGTGAAATGAGCGCGGAACCGACCAACGTCGCCCGGACAAACTTGCGCCGTTCGTTTGTGTCAGCGATCGACACAGTCGGCTTCGGATTCTGCCGTTTCATGGACCTAAGTATAACCGATTAGAAATCTTTGTCCACCACCCTGTGGAGCCTCCGGTCAGGCATCTTTAGGCCGGTAGTAGCGACGCCCCTTGAGCGATTCTGGAAGATGTTCCTGCGCTTTAGCCTGAGGATCGTCGTGGACGTAACGATACCCCTTTCCATACCCAAGCCCCTTCATCATTGAGGTCACGGCATTCCGTAAATGGAGTGGAACCCCCAGATTTCCATGGGTTTTTGCGTCTTCCATGGCCTCAAGCAGTCCGATATAGGAGGCATTATCTTTGTGTCTGGTTGCAAGATAGGTCGTCCCCTGGGCCAAGTTGATCTGCGCCTCGGGGAGCCCCACGAACTGCACGGCCTGAGCCACCGCAGCCGCGACCACCAGCCCCATCGGATCGGCATTCCCTACGTCCTCAGAGGCAAAAATAACCAACCGCCGGGCGATAAACTTCGGGTCCTCCCCCCCCTCCAACATACGGGCGAGCCAGTAGAGAGCGCCGTCTGGATCGGAATCCCGGAGACTTTTTATATAGGCGGAGATGACGTTGTAATGTTCTTCACCTGATTTATCGTACCGGATCGATTTCTTCATCAGTGCGGCTTCCAGCGCAGCTCCATCGATCAGGCGCGCCCCGTCAAGCCCAGCCGGTTGCTGCGTGACCGCAAAATCCAACGCCGTGAGGAGCGCCCTCGCATCGCCGTTGCCATAAGCAATCAGTCGTTGCCTGGCATCGGCTGACAGGCTGGCATTCCACTTTCCTAACCCGATCGCTGGGTCCGCAAGCGCCCGGTCGAGAATATGCCCCAGGGCCTCATCCGAAAGAGGGTTGAGCACGATGACCAGGGAACGGGACAGGAGCGGTGAGATCACTTCAAATGAAGGATTCTCCGTCGTCGCGCCGACCAGGATGATCGTCCCCCGCTCAACGTGAGGCAGAAAGGCATCCTGTTGCGCCTTGTTGAACCGATGGATCTCGTCGACGAAGAGAATAGTCCGTTGACCGTTGATCGACTGGCGTTGCTCTGCCGTCTTGATAATGGCCCGCAACTCGGGAACACCTCCTGTGACTGCCGAGAAGGGGACGAACTGCGCTTTGGTATGGCGTGCGATAAGATGCGCCAAGGTCGTCTTGCCGGAGCCTGGCGGTCCCCAGAAGATGACGGAGGAAAGCTGATCGGCCTCGATGGCCCGCCGCAACGGCCGATTCGGCGCCGTGATGTCCTCTTGCCCGACGAAATCCGCAAACGCTTGCGGCCTCAGACGCTCGGCCAACGGAGCTTCGACGGACGTCTCTCCCTCTGGAGTTCCGAACAAATCGGGAGCCTGATCGCGTGAAGCAGTCATTCGACCTCTCAAGAATGGTCTGAATTGTATACGCCGGTCACCATGATCGCAAACGGTCCTTTGACCATAGCCCCTGTCAATGTTACGAACAGTAGCGAGAGGAAACACCGTGCAAGCCCACGTCAACGGCATCACCATCGCCTACAGCGACCGTGGAAACGGTCTCCCCATCGTTTTTCTCCATGCCTTTCCCCTGAATCGAAGCATGTGGGCACAACAAGAGGATGCACTCTGCTCACAGTTCCGGGTCGTCACAATCGACCTGCGTGGGCATGGTGAGTCGGACGCGCCGCTCTGGCGCTATACGTTGGAGCAATCCGCCGACGATGTGTGTGCGCTGCTGGACCGGCTGTCGATTCAACAAGCGATCTTCACTGGCCTCTCCATGGGTGGCTACATTCTCTTTGCGTTCTGTCGGAAGTACGCAACTCGCGTGAAGGGATTGATCCTGGCGGACACGAAGGCCCAGGCAGACACAGCAGAAGGAAAAGAGGGGCGGTTCCAGATGGCGCAGACCGCCTACAAGAAGGGCCCGTCAGCCATAGCAGATATCATGCTTCCCAAACTCCTCAGCCCCGCGACCATCCAGACAAACCCCAACCTCGTCCGGCAAGTGAGAGCCATGATCGAAGGAAATCAGATCAGCGGTATCGTCGGCGACTTGATGGCGATGGCCGAACGACCAGATTCAGTCCCCCTCTTAAGCCAGATCACCTGCCCCACCCAAATCGTCGTCGGTGAACTGGACCAAGCCACCCCACCCTCCGATGCGAAGCTCATGGCCGATCACATCCCAAACTCTAGCCTAGCCATCATTCCAAATGCCGCACACCTGGCCAACCTCGAACAGCCGGAGCGCTTCAATCAGATCGTCGCTGCGCTCGCCTCAGAACTCAGAAAGCCAATAGACCAAGCTACGACGTGAGGAGATCACTGAGAGGCGCACTCACCGAAGAAAACTGGAAGGCTCTTTAACAACTCACATCTGAGATGAAAGGGGAGAGACCAGGACGTTCAAAAAGTTCATCCAGCAAGGCCGCAGGCGAATCGAAACCGGAGGCGTACCCTCGGGGGTACGTTGAGGATTTCGATTAGCCGAGAACGACGCTGGGGGACTTTTTCAACGTCCTGTTAATCAGAGTCGGCGACGCTGCCTCGTCGGATAAGCTTCAAAAACTCCTGCCTGGTTTGCGGCTGACTGCGGAAGGCGCCTAACATGGAACTGCTGACCGCGATTGTATTTTGTTTTTCGACACCCCGCATCATCATGCAGAGATGCCGCGCTTCGACGACCACACCCACTCCATGTGCATTGAGCTTCGACCTCAGGGTTTCGGCAATCTGAACGGTCAGCCGTTCCTGGACTTGCAGCCGTCTCGCAAATACGTCCACGATGCGTGGGATCTTGCTGAGACCCACTACTTTCTTATTTGGCAAGTAACCCACATGGACTCTTCCGTAGAAAGGCAGCAGGTGATGCTCACACATACTGAAAAAGTCGATGTCCTTCACGATGACCATCTCGTCGTACTCGATAGGAAAGAGCGCGCCGTTTAAAAGATGATCGATGTCGCGGTGATAGCCCTGGGTCATAAAGGCGAGGGCCTTGGCCACTCGCTCAGGAGTTTTGAGGAGTCCGTTCCGTCCTGGCTTTTCGCCGAGGGCCAGCAACATCTCCGTGACCAAGGATTGCATGACTGCCAGATCCGCCGGTCTGCTGTTCCTGTTGACATCTTCGACCGGCTGCCGGCCCTGCCGCTTGACTCCCTGCTTAGCCATGACGCCCCTCTCTGAGTATCGAAGCTTGACTCATTGCCCCTGCATACTCGAAGTAGTTGTCGCGTGTTTCAATGAGTCCGATCTTTTCCAATTGCCCGGCGGGAAGACACTTCACTAACAAATCCCAGATCAACAGCACCAGATTTTCTCCCGTCGTGGTGCGATCGGCGAACTCCGGATCTTGATTGAGATCGTGATGGTCGAACCGTGTGATTACTTGTTCTCGCACCGTCCGATCCAGCCGATCGAGGTCTACGCTTGCATCAGTCGTGGTCGGCACCGTGCTCTTCACGGTCACCAGCACGACATAGTTATGGCCATGTCCATTGGGATTATTACACTTCCCAAATACCGTCCGATTGTCTTCCGGCGATAGGTAGTCCGTGTGCAACCGGTGCGCGGCGCAGAACCGATACCGCCTCGTGACGCTCACCTGTGCCATCGTAGATTCAACTCACAATCAGCGCGCAAATAGAAAAGCCAGGATCGGCCTCTGTATTCGGACAATCCTGGCTCCTCTGTCGTTCACTCAATCGACCGGCTCGCGCTGCTCCAGCGCATGTTCCTTAGGCGCTGAAGGAGCTGCCACAACCGCACGTGGTCTTCGCTTGTGGATTCTTAATCGAGAACCCAGACCCTTGAAGGCTGTCCACGTAGTCGACTTCGGCCCCCTGAAGAAGCGGAGCGCTCTGCGAATCCATAATGACTTTGACGATGCCCTTTTCCACTACGGTGTCGTCGTCGCCCATCTTCGACTCGAAAGCCATCCCGTATTGATACCCGTGGCACCCGCCGCCCTTGACATAGACGCGCAGACCGACGATATCCTTTTCTTCGACCATCAATTCCTTGATCTTTTGTTCTGCCACTGGCGTAATTGTCAGCATAGTGATCCTCCTCGTGTGGCCAAGCTGTCCGTCAAAGACCTGCCTGGGATGGTTTAGTGTAACATCTCTTTACTGGATTTCAAGACCTTGCGAATCCGACTGCGGCACTGTGGGCGCAACCCACTTACCCCCCGGCACTCTCACAACCACGTCTCCGAGCACTTTGGCTTGGCATCCAAGACGATGCCAGGGCTCGCTGAGAGCTTCCCGATCGAGGAGATCTTGCTCATCGAAGTCGATCTCCGAGAGATTCTCGGCGCCCGTCTGCACTTCGACTCGGCAGGTGGTGCAGGAGGCGTTTCCGCCACAATCGTGGTTCAACCGGCATCCAAGCAGCTTCGACGCCTCTAACAACGACGTATTGGCCTCAACTTCTCCACTTCTTCTTTCAGGAAGAAGAAACGTCACCTGCGGCATCGCAACTCTCTCCTCAATGTACCGCGGCTCCGGCCGCCATCGGCTGATAGGGACAGCGCTGCAATCGGATATGTTCCTCAAACTCGTGACGGAACAATTTCATGCTGCTCTGAACCAACACGGCAGCTCCGGTCACCAGCGTGCAATAGCCGGTCCCCTTCACAAACCCACAGAGTTGGAGGAGACTCTCCATATCTTTGTCCGTCCCCTCTCCCTGCTCGATCTTAGTCATCAGCGCGGCGAGATTGATGGTCCCCATTCGACAGGGCGGGCACTGCCCGCAACTTTCGACCTTGAAGAAATTGGAGAACTTGAGCGTCAACGCCACCATGCAGGCCGCATCGTCGACCACAATCACGCCAGCCGACCCAAGCCCCGTTCCGGCCTTCTTCAGCGAATCAAAGTCCATCGTCAGATCGAGCTGATCGGCCGTCACCATCGAAAACGCCGGTCCACCGGGGAACACCGCCTTGATCTTGCGCCCCGCAGGCACTCCCCCACCGCAAGTGTCCACGAGTTCCCTGATTGTCGTACCCATCGGCATCTCGTACACACCGGGTCGATTCACATCGCCGCTCAGGGAAAACATCATCGTGCCAGGACATTTTTCTGTGCCGACCTGCGTGAACCAGGCCACGCCTTTCAGGAGGATCCGGGGAATGTTGCACAAGGTTTCAACGTTATTGACCAACGTTGGCTTTCCATAGAGACCGAAATCCGTCGGGTAGAAAGGCGGCTTCTGCCTCGGCATCGCCGGGCGCCCCTGCATGGACTCGAGCATCGCGGTTTCTTCACCGGCCACATAACTCCCATGGCCCTCAAATACTTGCAAGTCCAGATCTACACCACTCCCCATGACATTCTTGCCCAAGAACCCTTGAGCCTTTGCCTGCGCCAAAGCCTTCTTCAGATTCTCCCGCTCTTCATGGTACTCATGATTCACATAGATAAAAGCCGCTTTCGCTTGAACCGTGTAAGCCGCGATCAGGCAGCCCTCGATAAGCTGGTGCGGTGCCTGCTTGAGCAAATACCGATCTTTAAACGTCCCCGGCTCATGCTCGCCGGCGTTACAGACAAAATAGTGTTCCTTTACCCGATGATTCAGGACCTTCTCCCACTTGATACCAGTGGGAAAGCCCGCGCCTCCGCGCCCACGGAGCCCGGCTTTTTTCAGCTCATTGACGATATCGTTCGCGCTCAGCTCTTTGACGCACCTCGTCCACGCTTCATAGCCCCCGATCTTCTTATAGGCCTCAATATCCCAGGGAGCGCCATCAAGCGTTTGAAGAACTCGCGGTTCAGTCGCAGTCGTCATCGCCGTTCCTTACCTGTCCAGCTCAACGAATGAAGCGATACTATAAGGTGCCTAGCCTGTGTTCGTCAAGGCAATGCCGCGATAATAGGCCTGAATCTCAACGACTTAGGGCCACTGCCCTATATGGAACTGGCCAGATGGGCCAACTGAGCAGATTATAGAAACGATGAAGGTCTGAAGCAGGGAGAGTGAACAGATCTGCCGGCGGGCTTTCCCGCCGGCAGTCGATGTCTTACCTGAGGTGGCTGCCGGCTCCCATGAACAATAACATGGGAATCGACAACATAAAGTTGATCCGGGATGCAAGGAGCGCGGTCCGGCCCCACTGAGCCATTTCCGCTGGCGCAGGGGTCCCCTGAGCTGCCGCTGTCACCGCCGCAATAATCCTTCGCTGATTCGGCCAAATCACCGCGTGAACGTTCGCCATCATGATGATACCCAATAGCCCACCGATCCCCAGCGCAATCGCGCCGGTTCCACCTCGTTGATACAGATAGAGGTACAACACAATTCCGGCCAGCACCGTGATCGTCGCGCCATGACGGAACCAATTCAGCGCGGCCGGCATCAACTTGGGAATGACGATGTTCTTGGTAGGACCATCCAGGCTCTTCAAAAACGCCGCATTAATCAAGTTGAAGAAATACAACAACCCGATCCAAACGATCCCAGCCAAGAAATGGACCCACCTGAGCAACAAGCCAAACCAATCAGCATCGCCTACTCCAACGCCGATCATCGCAAGATACCCCATGATCAATACCGCCGCGAGCCCAAACCCTACGGCCATCGTCTGCATCGGACTTTCGAGAAATTTCATAGTATCTCCTCATTTAGTACAGGACCGAACTGCTATCTGTACTGTAGGCCCACTTCTCCTGTCAAATAACCGAACCTCGTTACTCGTCAACAGTCATGTGCCAACTGAGATGCAGTTTCTTCATTCGGGCCGATTGACGTATGCCGTTTGACGGTTTTTTACGCCACGAGGCGATCGACCGCTGCGCAGAGTTCGCGCACTGAGCCGGCGGAAGCAACCAATGCCGCCTGTTCCTCGGCCGTCAACTCATATTCGACCACCTGCTCCGCCCCACCCCGGCCCAGCTTGACCGGCACGCCGATGACGACGTCCATAACACCGTACTCGCCCTCGCAAAGCACCGCACAGGGCAACACCCGCTTCTGGTCCTTCACGATCGCCTCGACCATATCGACAGCCGAGGCCGAGGGGGCGTAGAACGCACTGCCGGTTTTTAACAGGTCCACGATTTCGGCGCCCCCCTCGCGTGTCCGCTTCACAATTGCCTCCAAACGGTCCTTCGACATCAGCTCCGAGATCGGTCTGCCCTTCACCGTCGTATACCGCAACAACGGCACCATTGTATCCCCATGCCCTCCCAGCACCATCGCCTCCACATCGGAACCGGACACGCTCAACTCTGCGGCGATGAAGGCCCGCATACGGGCAGAATCGAGCACGCCTGCCATACCCAAGACACGCGACTTCGGCAAGCCACTTACACGACGCGCAACATGGACCATGGCATCCAGTGGGTTGGTGACCAGAATCAAAATGACATTGGGCGATCGCGATACCAGCTCGGAAACGACCGATTTCACAATCTTGGCATTCGTCGTCAACAGCTCATCACGACTCATCCCCGGCTTGCGAGGGATTCCGGACGTAATCACCGCCACCGACGAGCCGGCTGTTTCATCATAGCCGTTGGTGCCTACCACGCGGGTGCTGTAGCCACAGACTGGCCCGGCCTGCGTAATATCGAGGGCCTTGCCTTGCGAGACGCCCTTGGCTATATCGACCAGCACGACCTCGTACTCGTCCTTCTCAGCCAGCCGCTGCGCCGTCGTCCCTCCGACATTCCCCGCGCCCACCACCGTAATCTTCGGTCTGCCCATCATTCCACCTCATGAATCGTGAATCGCAAGATTCCCTTACGTCTCACCTGTCACGTATGTTCGTGTTCCGTCCAGCCCGCGACTTTAAAGTTGATCGTGCACACAAAATTGTCCCCGTCGTAGAAGTTGACCTTGATTTTCTTCTTGCCATAGGTCTTGGCCAGAAAGGCGTCCGGATCATCGACCAATTCCTGGTATCCTCCTGCCGGGTATTCTCCAAGGTCGTGAAATACCACGATCATGCCCACCTTGACCTCTTGAAGAATCTTGGCCCAGCAACGGGGATAGACCTCCCAAAATTTTGCTTCGATCAGGTCCTTCGACGGTTCCTGGCGATCCTCACCCGGCTTCAGTGGCTGTGAGAACTTCGCCAACCGACGGACGTAGGGATACTGATGCCCCGTAAACAATTTATAGAGCCAGGGCGGTACCGTCGGTCTCTCTGTTGAACTCGTCATTTGCTCTCGCACGTGAAATGTGAAAAATGAAACGCTTCACGTTCTACGTCGTCAGCCGTTGATAGATCCGTGGCAATTGCCTCGGCAACGCTTCGAGTTGATCGATGACGGCGAACTGCACGTCCCCGTACATTTTCCTGACATAGCCATCCGCTTCCCGATCGATCGTAATGCAAAACGGATGGACCCCGCGCTGACGCGCCTCGCGTAACGCAACCTTGGTATCTTCCAACGAATACTCGTCGGTATAGCCGTCGTCGAGCGGACGCCCATCGCTGATGAGGACGAGCAACCTGGTCCTTGCCGCTCGCGCCAACAACTTGGCTGTGGCATGTCGAATGGCAGCTCCATCTCGATTTTGCCGCATGGGAGCCAGTCCACCCAACCGCTGCGCCGTCTTCCCGCCTAACCGATCGTCAAAATCCTTGACCACGAGAAAATCCACTTCCCCCCGGCCTTGGCCCGAATAGCCATAGAGCGCATATTGGTCTCCGACCGCTTCTAGCGCCTCACACAAGAGCACCAGCCCCTCTTTTTCCAGATCGATCACCCGGCGGCCGCTATCCATTTGGCGGCTCGTCGAACCACTTACGTCGACCAGAAACGCGGCTGCGACATCCCGCTCTTTTCTCTCCCGCCTGACATAGATCCGGTCCGAAAGGTCTGCGCCAGCCTCCCGGTCCGCGCACATACGAACTGCCGCATCTACATCGAGATCGTCGCCGTCGGCTTGGCCAAACACTCGCCGCAATCCCGGTGGCCGCAGACTTTCGAAGAATCGTCGAAGCGCCGAGACTTCGCTCCCATGCGTACCCAACGTAGTACCCACTATGTCCCCGCTCCCCTCTTCTGCAGCGCGCTCAACGACGCGACACCAGTTGAGGCGATAGTCCTCGATCCTCTGATCCCATTCCGGATAGCGCACTGCGCGATCGCTCGGCCCGGCATGATCGACCGACACCGGCCGTTCAACGTTCAAGGCCAGAAGTTCTTCCACATGAGAAGGCAACTTCCGCCCACCGGCAAGCCTGTCGCCGTCGGTTTCCTTGTTCGCATTTTGCCGGTTCCGTTGACCCTGCGTTGACGATTCCTCTGCCCCGCCGGCGGCACTCGCCATTCGCTCGACATCCTCTGGCTGTTTCTGATTGTCCGATGCGCGCTCATCCTGGTCTTGCTGACGAATAAACTCAGGATTCATCGCCCCACGATAGGCCCAATTGGTGACAGGACGATAGCCTTCACCCGTCTCTTCGGACGCGGAAGGACCTACACCCAAATCCTCTGATGCATCATCCGCCTGATCGGCCTGGATCATCATCCCCTTCGGCATCAATAACTCTTCGAGTCGCACGTAGAGGTTATGGGCCAGGCGCACGGCTGTTTCTGCCGTTGCAGTCGGAGCCAGAATCGCTTGGCACATCGGCCACAGGACAGCGATCTCGTCCTTGATCGCTTCGTGAATGGCGACAGGTTGTGAGCCGGCCGTCGAGAGCTGGAGTAATTGGTCGATAACAAGTTCTTTGACGGTCAGCCCATGGGTGAGCGACCGCGTTGTGATGGCCTCGTGCGCGAATTGTTGCAAGTCCCGCCGCAGGCCAGGATATTCCTGCTGAAGTAGATATTCCACCCGCGCATCCTCCACGAGCACCCACAAGTCTTGGATCAGTCCCGGATGAGGATACAGACGAAACAGCGCCACCAGGGTATCCGGCGCCGCCCGTTTCTTCACACCATACTTCTGCCGGACAGCATTGACCAGGTCCGCAAGCGGCTCAAGGGTCAGCCGGTATGTCCCGAACTCCACATGCCCCGCTTCGTGAGCCGCCATCACCAGATACAAACGTATATTCTCCTCTGCGGTAGGATAGCGACGCAGGAGAGCCGGCAGTGAGATGATGCGCCCATCCTGGCTCACCGTTGCCCGCGCAGAGGTCTCCCGGCTCAGCGAATCAGGGAGCGCCTGGATCGTCAAATCAGCTCCACAAAGCCCTTGCAAAAAGAGCTTCAGAGTTCGGGTCACTTGTCGAAGCGGCACGCCACTCAACGCCGCTTCCGCGGACTTCAGCGCCTTCTGCGACTCCAGAGCAAAATAGGCCCTGGCTCCTTCTGCGCTGTAGGCCAAGACCTCCATCCCGGCCGTAAACCAGGCCTCGAAGCGAGCAATGGCCTCGGCAGATTCGCCGATCACACTCACCAATTCAGGCGCGCGCCGTAAATAGGCCAGCGCTGCGTCCGCGTCACGTTCTGCCAGTAAGGCCCCGTACTGCAAGATTTTTAACCGCCATCCTTCATTCGGCACGGGACGCAACAGACGTGGCGACTCCGATAGCCAGGCAATGCCCGTCCCCGGGTCACGTTCGGCCAGCAGCGACCCGACCGTAATAACCTTGGCCCGCACCGACTGGTCTTCATGATCGCCGAGGATGAGCGGACTGGTACGGAGAAATTCGATCGTCCCGAAATAGTCGGTCTTACCAATACTATTCTGTGAGATCAGTTGTAACCCGAATGTCGCCCAGGCTCTGGCGTCCTGGATCGGCAACACGCGGGCGACTGCGGGAATTCGGCGGATGTACTCCATCGCCACGACGAAATCGACCTGCGTCAGTTCAAACCCGATTTCCAGCCAGGCTCCTAGCTGACCCGGCGGGATGACCGTCACGACTTCCGGCGAGACACGGAGAAATTCCAGTGCGACATTCGCATCCTGCTCGACCAACTCCAAAGCGGTCTTCAGCACCAATGACCGGGCCGATGGTGGTTCGATCAAACCCAGAACCGCCGGGCTCTCCTTAAAATACTTCAGTCCGATCGCACCGGAAGATTCGGCCAACGCAATCCCAAGATCCAGCCAGGCCACCGCATCGCCGAGCTGACCCCGCTGTTGTATATCGGGAAACGCTTCGATCGCGGCGCGAACTACTTTTTGGGAGACCTCCGTCAATTCATCAAGCAATAGCAAGACACCTTCCACCTGATTCGATTTCTCGGTGGCCTCGGAAAGGCGTGAGACCAGATGCTGGGCCGTAGCCGGTCCCAACTCCTCCGCCAACTTGGTAATCAATTGTTGATACGTATCCGACATCTCCGCTCTCAGTCCCATCCGACGAAATTTGCAGAAAGTATTGGGAAGTGTCGGATTGTAAAGAACGCCCTGGCGCTTGTAAACTGTGCTCCTACGGTGCGGGCTGACATTTCGCCCTGTGCCTTATGCCAAAGGAGCTACGATGGCCGAGCCCAAGCAAGAGAACCTCGACAAAATGCGGAAGTTTGTGAAGGGCTTTGCGGAAAAGAGTGGAACAGCCATGCACCCGACTCCCGCAGTCACCGAAGCCGTAGTCAACGGCCTCGCGATGCACGTGGATGAACTAGGTAAACCCCTCTGTCCTTGTAACTTCTACAAGGACAAACAAGCAGAAGCTAAACTCCGCAGATGGATATGCGCCTGCGACGAGATGCAGATCTACAAATACTGCCACTGTCTGTTATTTGTGCGGGAAGACGGCCTGCCGATTACGGAATATCTCCCGGAAGGCCACGAAGGGCGGGAAGTGTATGGCCTCGTCACCGATCCAACTCCCGACAAAGGTCGGGCGCTCAAGCACAAAGCCGCTGCCGCGCCGACATCTTCAGACGAGACACCGGCGACTTCCTCTCCCACTTCATAGTAACCATGCCATTGCGTAACCGACTTCTGTGCGCCGCAGTCATCCTCCTCCTGTTTGGAATCCTCTGCTCCAATAAGGTGCAGGCCGCCGAACCTGGCAATGTGTCTCCCGCCAAAACAGCACAGCCTCCAAGCCTGAACGAAAAAGATTTATTCCCCTACAAGCAAAAGGGACGAGGCACTCTGGCCGGACAAGCATTTCTTGTCTCCCCAGCCGGGAAAGCCATTACTCAAGCCGGCGCTCCAATCCATCTCATCCCCATCACTCCCTACACACGTTATTGGTTCGACCACAACGTCAGAACCACATCCTGTTCAGAGACGGACACCTCTGCTTCCACTGAAAGCGCCGCAGCTCCACGCACTCCGACCGACTGCCCACAAGAAGCGCTAACCAGGCTCCAGACAGAAAAACGCCTGGACCGGCAACGGACGCACGATCTCCTTCACGCGCTGGATGTCGAGCGCATAGGCGACGCCGCCGACCTCGAAC
>DATIQH010000255.1:0-3184 GCA_035471155.1 Nitrospiraceae bacterium
GCACTGGGGCTTTGTGACCCTGGGCTGGTGCGGGCTGTTCGGCGGGACGGGCGGCGTGGCGGCGCAGATCGTCGCGCGCATGTCGAACCTGTGCGATGTGGTCTGGAACAACGAGAGCAAGGACTGCTTGCACGTGATCCCCTACTAAGACGGGCACGCATGTTCCGAGGCTGCCCTGTGCTCTAGATCCCGAAGCGCAGGAATAGCCACCTAGCCAGTTGAAATTTAGGGAGGGGACCGATGTTCAGAACGAGCGAGGAGGAGACAAATGGCACTGTTTAGGACTGCTGAAATTATAAAAGCCAGCAAGCTTCCGCCGGAAGGCGTCAAGCTATCAAGAATGATAGACGCGGTGTATTTTCTTCCTATTGCGTATTTCGGAGTATTCGCAACCTTTCACATGCACTTCGATCTGCTTGCAGGGGACTGGGACTTCTGGATCGATTGGAAGGACCGGCAGTTCTGGGTAACGGTCACACCAATCGTAGAAGTGATGTATCCCGGTGCGATCATGTACTACTTCTGGACTTTCTACCGGCAACCGTTTGGTGCAACGTTGAGCATCACGGGGCTACTCGTCGGAAAGTGGATTACGATTGTATTTGCTTGGTACTGGTGGGCCAATTTCCCAGCAAACTTCGTTATGCCAGCCACCATGGTCTCCAGTGCATTGATTCTTGACTGTACCCTTCTGCTGACTCGGAGCTGGATGCTCACAGCAATATTCGGGGTATGGGCGTTTGCAATGATGTTTAACCCGACACAATACGCCCTGTTCGGATACAGCCACCAACCGGTGGTCGTGGACGGTCAGCTCCTTTCGCTGGCCGACTACATGGGCTTCACCTTTGTGAGGACCGGGACGCCTGAATATATCCGTATCATCGAGGTGGGATCGCTGCGTACGTTCGGCGGACACACCGTCTGGATCTCGGCGTTCTTCTCAGCATTCGTTTCCATGCTGGTCTTTACCATTTGGTGGCAGATCGGGCACTTTGTCGGGCAATCCTTCTTCTGGGTTAAGGGCAAACGCGGTGTCATGAAACGGATGAACGACACCATGATTGTTGGCACAGATGAGTTCGCACAGAGACATGGTACGCCCGATGGTATTGCGCCAGGGGCGAGAGTGGCAGCAAGGACTGCGGCGACTACAATATCATAGGGGAAATCATGAACGCCAAAAACATATTTAAATTATGCGTGATCGGCTCCCTTGGGATGGCGACGCTGGGACTTACCCTGGCTTTCAATGTCTCAACTGCCGCCGCCCACGGGGAGCGCTCTCAGGAACCGTTCCTGCGGATGCGTACCGCTCAATGGTATGACACAAGATGGAATCCCCAGAAGACCGCTGTCAACGATGAAGCGATGCTCTCGGGGAAGATCCATATTTCTGAAGATTGGCCGAGGGCCGTTGTTAAGCCTAATCGTACATTCATAAACGTAGGGAGCCCGAGCTCGGTGTTCACGCGTCTCAGCTCGAAAGTGAACGGGGTGCCGATGTTCACGTCAGGCCCCATGGAGATCGGTGGGGACTACGAATACGTGATCAAGCTGAGAGGCCGGTTGCCTGGACATCACCATATCCACCCAATGTTAGCCGTCAATGGAGCCGGTCCTATCGCCGGGCCAGGGGGCTGGATGGATATCACAGGCAACTATAAGGACTTTACCAATCCAGTAAAGTTACTGGTTGGCGGGACTGCCGATACGGAAACTGCGGGTCTGGCAGCTGGACTCTTCTGGCATATCGTGTGGGGGACCCTTGGGTTCCTCTGGATAGCCTGGTTCTCAATCAGACCGATGTTCCTCATTCGCGCCCGTGTGTTGGCGCAAGAGGGAGGAGACGCACTCCTGAACGACCCGGTTGACCGTGTCGTAGCCTTCGGCATGTTAGGAGTGTGCTTCGTTTTGATCGCCATTGGTTTCTTCTATACCGATAGTCAGTATCCTTATACCATTCCACTCCAAGCGGGTGAGCCAAAGATCAAGGCCACTCATTTGAAGTCGGATCTGACGGTTAAGGTGCTTGCCGCAGACTATGACGTTCCTGGTCGTGCCCTACGCATGACCCTGCAGGTCACCAACAGCGGTGAACAGCCACTTATGATTGGAGAGTTCACCACTGCAGGTATCCGGTTCCTCAACAAGGTTGGGGTGGCCAATAACATGGACCCGACCTATCCACCGGAAATCATGGCGCAAGACGGCCTGCATATCGAAGATGAGTCTCCCATCAACCCAGGCGAAACTAGGGAAGTCAAGCTTGACTCTCGAGATTCGCTGTGGGAAGTACAGAGATTGATGGACTTGGTCCACGATCCTGATCAACGCTTCGGAGGTCTCATCATGGCGTGGGATGAGGCAGGCAATCGCCACATCAACAGTATTGCCGGTAACATCATCCCGGTCTTTACGAGGGCCACGGCAAGCTAAGGTATAGGGTTAAAATCACGTCCTAGCGTGATGCCGATCCGCCATCGTTGCAAGACGGTGGCGGATCGGTTTTTTTTATTGAATGTGATGATCGATGATCACGGCTGCAGTTCCTGCTGCGCAGTGCTGCCAGGATCATAGACCGATCATCATAACGATCAAGCCACCCCACTTACAGATCAGTCACCCCAAAACAAATCTCTAAGCAATTACGGAATGGTGCCCGGTATGAGTCGCAGGGGCACTTACTACGACACGTCGCCTGTAGAGAGCTTCTCCGGTTCACTCAAGAGCGAACTCGTGCGGGTGACAGCAGCCGAAGTCAGCCAAGGCTCACAAGACCATTGCGGAGTATGTCGAGCGCTTTGATAACTGCCACGCTTGCGTCAAATGCCCGGTTATTGAACCACATGAGTCTTATCTCCGGTATCGATTATTTCAGAACCAGTTCGCTGGATATATTATAGCCGCTCGCGAAGTCTTCAGCGGTGCGCCACTTTGCATCACCACCGGCTCTAACGCCTGCGCTACCTTCTCGCCGGTGAGGGACTGATCAGCCACCAAACACAAGCATTCCTGCGTAAACTGGTCCACGACTGTCAGAATCCGAAACCAGCAGCCATCCGCCACGCGCTCGCTCATGAAGTCCATACTCCACCGCTGGTTCGGGACGATCGCCTCTGGTTGTGGTACACGGGCTTGAGGAACCGGCCCACGACTTGGTCTTCTTGACCCAGCAGAAGGA
>DATIQH010000256.1:0-4579 GCA_035471155.1 Nitrospiraceae bacterium
TGGGGTTCGCGAGAAGCTTCGAGATGGGAACGCGGTTGTACGAGGGAAGAGGAATCCGCTGCGATCCCACACGCGGAGAGCGGGGAAGAGAATCGAGGGCGACACTCAACTCAGTGTCTATGGCCGTCAGCGTCCCGGTCAGGAGGAGGACCCAGGGCGCAAAGAGCCATAATCGTGCAGTGAATGAAGTCATCGTCAATTGATTGCCGTCCGCGAGTGTAAGCGCTTCGGGGGAACAATCCTTGGTTCTACCCTACCATAGCCATGCGAAACGGCTCGGCATGCCGTCGTTCCCCCATTCTTCAAGATCTTCCCAGGCCGTATGTTGCATCGAACCAAGCCTGACTCTTTGTCCGTTACGCTCGGCTGATACGTCGGGCCCTTTCGAGGCAACTCGCCCTCGAAGCGAATTTGCCTCTTGACATAGTTCTAGTTAGGACTATTATATTGCTGGAAGTGAGAGTATCGTATGGCCGCGATTCTCACGATGCTGAATCTGTGACCGCGCAGGTGCGATGCGAACGCTCGCGTCCATACCGACGAGGAATGTGGCGCATGTATGAAACAGAGGAGGAAGGGATGATGAAAACGGACGTCGACAAAGTGAGGCGGCTGGCGAAGGATCTCCGGATCGCCTACCCGCGCAGCCCGCGGGAAAAGCTGGGCGGCTACGTGATTGCTGCGCGCTGTGTGGATAAGTGCAGGGCATTTTTGCTGGGCATGAACGGCGAATACAACTACTGGCCCTGTTCGCTGGCCAGCCAATGGTTTTCGTTCACAGGGATCACGCCTGAGCAGTTGAAGGACGTGGTGGCAACGGGAGCGACCGACGAGGAAATCGCCGGATGGATCGCTGCTACCTCAACGATCAAGGACACGGATGTCATCTTGAAGTGGAATAACACCATGCGCGATACGAGACTCAGCGACATGAGTCTTCAAGCGCAGCAATACCTGGAAGAGTACATTCCGAAATTCGTCCCCAACCATCACCCGATTTATGTATGGTTCGACGTGTACGATCTCGAAGAAAAGCGGATCTAAGAGGTCTCGCGCGGACCATGCCGGACGTGCATAGTGCAAGGGACGGAGAAAGAGAGGCTCACAATGAAAGACATGATCGAGACAGTCGATGTGAAGAAGGCGGAACAGGTGAAGGTCTATCAACCGGGCTCCCAGCACGTCGTTGGGGACGGGTTCCACGTACGAAATCTGTTTCCAAGCAACGATCTTGATCGTGAGTTGAGCCCGTTTATCATGTTGGACTACGCGGGCCCTACGTTCTATCCAGCGACGGACCATCCGCGCGGGGTGGGCGAGCATCCACACAGAGGATTCGAAACTGTCACGATCGTCTACCAAGGGATCGTGGCGCATCGGGACTCAGCCGGGAATTCCGGCGTCATTGGCCCGGGTGATGTGCAGTGGATGACGGCAGCCTCAGGGATCGTGCACGAAGAGTTGCATGAAAAGGAATGGGCCAAGCAAGGCGGGACGTTACAAGCGATTCAACTGTGGGTGAATTTGCCCAAGTCGTCCAAGATGTCCGCGCCCGGCTATCAGACGATTGTGAACGATCAGATTCCGGTCGTGCAGCTGGACGGAGGAGGCGGTTCGCTTCGTGTGATCGCTGGCTCGGTGGGAAGCGCAAAAGGCCCGGCGAAGACTTTCACGCCCATCGAATTGTACGATCTCCGTTTGCGCGCGGGGCATTCTATGCCGTTGCAGATTCCGAACGGTTACAACGTCGGTCTGTTGGTCCTCAGTGGGAAAGCATCCGTCGAGGGATCGCACCGATTATCGGAGGCTGAACTGGCCGTCTTCGTCTCGACAGGAGAGCCGGTGAAGATCGTTGCAGAGGAGGACGCCACGATTCTGGTGATGGCGGGCGAGGGGATCGATGAACCAGTGGCCCGCTATGGCCCGTTCGTGATGAATACAAAAGCAGAATTGGTCCAAGCTGTGAACGATTATCAAGCCGGCAAGATGGGTCATTTAGCATGATGCTGAAAAAGTCCGCCAGCAGGGAGAAGGGAGCGGCCAGGTGCCCTTCTTGCTCGCAGAACGCGCACGGTGAAACTGTGCTCGTTCGATGCGCGCAGTAAAGGGCAGCCTTGGCCACTCCCTTAACGAGAGATGAAGAGGATTGGAAGGCCCTCGTCCCGGGCTAATTGCACGTCTCGGCGTGCCAGTAAGTGGGCGGGTGAGAAAGCTGCGCGCAGTTGGGGACCAAGCCAGGCCACCCCTTGAAAGAAGGTAACGAGCAAGCTCGGAGGAATATTCTAAGGAATCTAGGATGCGTATCGACATCTACTCCGACATCGTCTGTCCTTGGTGTTATGTCGGGAAGCGACGGCTCGAGCGAGCGCTGGCCTCTGTTGGTGGCGATGTACATGTGACGTGGCGTCCATTCCAATTGAATCCAACGATGCCATCTGATGGAATCGATCGCACAACCTATTTAAAGGCCAAATTTGGGAGCTTGGAGGCCTTCGGCCGGATGGAAGAACAAATTCTCGCTGCTGGCACGGATGAGCAGATTCCCTTTGCCTTCGAGAAGATTCAGCTGACACCGAACACTTTTGCAGCCCATCGGCTGGTTTGGCATGCAGCACAGCAGGGGAAACAGGACGAAGTGGTGGAGAATCTCTTTCGCGCATATTTTCTGGAAGGCAACAACATCGGTGATCTGAAGGCCCTTGCGTATGCAGCCGCCGAAGCTGGACTGGATCGAACAGAGATAGAAAAGTTTCTGGCAAGCGAGAAAGGCGTGGTTGAGGTCAAGGCCGAAGAAGCAGTCGGCCGTCGATTGGGCATTCGCGGAGTGCCCTATTTCGTTCTCAACGGTCGTGTTGCGATCTCTGGTGCGCAACCCCCCAATGTCTTTGAATCGGCCTTTCAGCAAGCCGAGAAAGCCGTTGTGGAGAGTAAGGAGAAAACATAATGTCAGTCCAAGTCTACGGCTGTAACCACATCGTCATCGAGGTCACCGATGCCAAGAAAGCGGTGAAGTTCTATCAGGACGTGTTCGGCTTGAAGATGTTGCGCGGCGGCGAAGGCGCCGCCTGGTGCAAGCTGGGCGAGCATCAATTCATGGCGATTTTCGAAGTGGATACACTGCAACCGGATCGCACGAAGCATTTCGGTCTCATGGTTCGTGACGAGAAACAAATCAAAGAAGTGCGAAAGAAGCTCATCAACAAGTACAAACTTAAACCGGCGCCCGGCTTCCGTTGCGACTTCCGCGACCCCTGGGGAAATCGCATTCAGGTCGGCGATCTCAGCGACGAATCGCTTGTCTGGCTCCTTCCCTACCAGGAAGTACAGGAGGCCGGAATTACTTTCACCGGCAAATCTCGAAAGGAGAAGCGATCATGAGCGCAACCCATTTACAGCAGCGGATTACGCACGAGCGGTTCTATTTTATGTGAAGGACCTTCTGCGTGATCCTGGGGGAAACGAGGCGGAACTCTATATAGACACAGACGTGTCAGTGTGGAAAAATAATCCTGCTGTCGTCATCGAGCCGATCAAGCCGGTACATGGGCAATCTAAAAAGGAGGCCTGTTCATGGAGAAGCCACGCATTGCAGCCAAGGAGCCCGAAGTGCTGACGTTGGAACAGGGAACGTACTATTGGTGTCAATGTGGGCGATCGAGGGACCAACCGTTCTGTGACGGGTCTCACCAAGGGACCGGGATCGAGCCGGTCGAGTTCACGGTAGACGAAACGAAAGAAGTTGCCTTGTGCATGTGCAAGCAGACCAAGACACCGCCGTATTGCGACGGCACGCACCAGACCCTTTGAAGGCTACCGATCGCTACGTGAGCCATAGTGGCGCTCACGTAGCGACCAAGGACGATCCTTCCAATCTCCATTATTCTCTCTTCGGGGATGAGGGCTGATTGATCTTCCACTGCGCGCGTCCAACGAGGGCCTTCTGAGGCCGCGCGTTGCGCGAGCACAGAAGATCATCAGCCTCCATCCCCTCTTCTACGCTTCGACGATATCTTTTTTCAAAGATTGAACGAAGCCGACTACCTCACCGCGCTCAGTCGGAGGAACTTTAAACGCATCCAGCGTCGCATTGAGGTGGCCAAAAAATGCCGTCCAATCGGCTTCACTGATCTTCATGCCCTTATGAGACACTTTCATGTCTCGCCCGGTGTAGTACATGGGACCGCCGGAATTCGCGCAGAGAAAATCGATCAGAAGTTGCTTTTCGCGGGCGATACCGTCCTGTCCGCGATTGTCCCAGAAGCGTTTCAGCCGCGAATCCGACATGAGGCGTGGCAACAGGTCCCCGGAAACTGCAACGATTGCGTCATAGCCTCCAAGACGTTCATAGAGTGTTTTTGTGCTCATCGCTCGCTCTCCCTCCTGTTATGTATAAATAGGAATTAACCGGAACTGATCGGCACCGCCGGCCACCAGCCCGTCCGACTCAACACTTCGCCGCCAAATTTACGAAAAAGCCAAACCAATGTCTGGTACAGCTCCTACCGTTACAGCTATGCTGCCGGCTAATACCATTTACGATAACACAAATATTAACTACACGGCTTATACTGCTGTAAAC